>NZ_JBSHMJ010000054.1:0-15950 GCF_053645265.1 Dietzia sp. NPDC055343
GTGCAACGGCGCCGAGGGCTGGGGCATGTTCGAGCACGCCAACATGGGCCGCCACGACCCGTCCGGGTTCAAAGACTGGGTGGATATGGCGAAGTAGCTACCGCAAGGTAGACGCCTGCCATGGTCAAGAGCCACGTGTCCGACCTATCGGGTAGTAATGATCTATCACTCAAGAAACCCCTTCCGCCCGACCGAGGACCCAATGGCTAAAACGATCACCGTTGTTGGAGCAGTATTTAGCACCGAGGGGAGCGTTCTCGCGTTCCGCCGCAACGCGAACCGCTCTGCCGGCGGGAAGTGGGAGTTTCCGGGCGGGAAGGTGGAGTCAGATGAAACTCCCGAGCAAGCCCTCCGCCGCGAAATCCTAGAAGAGCTTGGGCTCCACATCACTGTGGGCGACTTGATTGATCGCTCGAGCACTGTCGTGGGCGAGAACACCATTGACCTGGCCTGCTACTTCGTCGACGCCGATAAGCATCCCACAGAGAGTTCCGACCACGACCAGATCAAATGGCAGCCCTTTTCCAGCATTCGGGAACTCGATTGGGCAGCACCAGACCTGCCCGCCATTGAAGCCCTACTGAAAGTGCGCCAGTGACCGAACCCCTCCCCCTCGGCGTCTACGAATCAGTTCTAACGTCACCGTTCTCCCAACGGATCACCGCAACGGATGGCGAAGCGCACTACTCGACTCCCGACGATTCCGACCTACCGCTGATCCTGTCGCGACACATCCAGCAGATTGTTCAAGGTCACCTCGCCGGTAAAACTGCAGCCGAGCAACTCGAGATCACGCGACTGCTCCTGCAATCCTTCGACGACGAGCATCAGGTGACGAATGCCCAGCTCCTGCACGCGATAACAGCTCACGGCAACAGGCTGCCAAATCGACCATCTCACTCGTTTACTGCAGGAGCTCTCCTCACCAACGCCCGAGACGAGCCCAACCTGGGCAATGAACTCTCGCTGGAGATGGAGACAGCTGACAGCGTCGACCTACTTTGCGCGTTCGTTAAGTTCTCCGGCGTACGTGTTATCGAGAACCAGCTCGGCGCCTTGCGCCGCCGCGGAGTACCGCTGCGCGTAATCACGACGACATACATGGGTGCCACAGATCGCCGAGCATTGGACATTCTGGTTCGTGATTTCGGTGCTGAAATCCGCATCAAGTATGAAATATCTTCAACTCGGCTCCACGCCAAGGCTTGGCTTTTCCATAGGCTAACTGGGTTCAACACTGCTTACATCGGCAGTTCCAACCTGTCGAAGCCCGCCCTTGTGGACGGACTCGAATGGAACGTGCGCTTGGCTGAAGCAACTAGCAGCAAGGAGATCGCCAAGTTCACAAAGGTCTTTGACTCTTACTGGAGCTCCCAAGAGTTCGAGGAATACGACCCCGATCGAGACGCCGATCGTCTTGATGCTGCGCTCGACTCAGCCGGCGGTTTTTCCCGGCGGGAGCACTCCGCGCACCCCACGGTTGAGCCAAACAGCCAAGAGCTGGTTTCTGAGACGCCTGTTCCGCCGATGCCCCACGAAGCCGCTGAGCAATCGCCGCTCAAGGAAGCCACAGTCAGCCAGCTAAATGAACCGTACCCAGGCGTTGACCGGCGCTTGGCCCCGGACCCGGCCCCTGCCGTCGTCCACTTCACCCCCTACCCGCATCAGCGACGGATGCTCGAAGCGCTCGAAGTGGAACGCCTAGTCTTCAACCGTCATCTAAACTTAATCGTTGCTGCGACAGGTACCGGAAAGACTGTCGTGGCGGCCTTGGACTATCACCGACTCTGTGAAGCCAGCGGGCATCAGCCGACACTACTGTTCGTCGCTCACCGCAAGGAAATCCTGACCCAAGCCCTCGCTACTTATCGAAGTGTTCTTGACGACCCCTCATTCGGAGAACTCTTCGTCGGCGGTGAAAAACCTGTCCGAGGCACGCACATTTTTGCGAGCATCCAGTCGCTTAGTCGCGGCGCAGACCTCCATCTAGACCAAGTCTGGGACGTCATTGTTGTTGATGAATTTCATCACGCTGAAGCTGCGACATATCAGCGGTTCATGCAGAACTACGAGGCGACCGAACTGCTAGGGCTTACCGCCACTCCAGAACGGGCCGACGGTGTCGACGTTAGTAAGTTCTTCGGGGGACGCACCGCTGTAGAACTTCGGCTGTGGGACGCCCTTAACCAAGACCTACTGTGCCCGTTCCACTATTACGGCATCTCGGATGAGACTGATCTGACCGACGTCAAGTGGACCTCCTCAGGCTACGACGCCACTCAACTTTCCAACTTGTACACAGGAAATGACGCACGTGCCGTCCTCATCTACCGCGCGCTCAGCGAAAAAGTCCTTGATCCTCGCTCCATGCGTGCACTCGGATTCTGCGTAACCATCGCGCACTCCGAATATATGGCCCGGTGGTTCAATGACCACGACATCCCAGCAATGTCGATCAGCGCCGACACTCCACGTGATGAGCGCGAGCGAGGCATTGCTGACCTAAAGTCTGGTCGGATCAACTGCATCTTTACCGTCGATGTTTTCAATGAGGGCGTCGATATTCCTGAAGTCGACGTGGTGCTGATGCTCCGCCCTACGAACAGTTCCACTGTGTACATACAGCAGCTGGGTCGTGGACTCCGCCGATCCCCCGCCAAGGCTGTTCTCACGGTGCTCGACTTCGTCGGACACCATCGAGCAGATTTCGACGTCTCTGGGCGCTACATGCTGATGACTGGACAGTCACGGAAGGAACTCACTAGAGATCTAGAAATCGGCTACCCCACCCTTCCCGGCGCCTCCCGAATCGTCCTAGACGAAATTGCGCATAAGGAAGTGCTCGATTCCGTACGCCGGGCAGCACAGAACTCCCGCATGCCCGCGCTTGTCGCAGATGTTCGTTCGGTCGGAGTCGAAAAGAAACTCGCAGCATTCCTCGAAGCCTCGGGTCGGACTCTTGATGAGGTCTACCGCTCGGACCGCTCCTGGCACACGGTTCTTCTAAAGGCCAAGGGTGAACCGCCCGCCTCCAAGAACGAGCACTCCCTCCTCAAGCGTCTCCATCGATTGCGGACCGTCGATGACCTCGACCGCATCGAGAACTACGCGCGAGTGGCCACCACCATCCGAAACGGCGATCTAATCGATTCCAATGATCCGTGGGCTCGGATGCTCATCGACTTCATGTTCCCAAAGGATAAGTTCACCAGCTTCGCCGACGCCGCTGAGCTTATGTCCAGATACCCCAGCGTTCTCGATGAAATTCCCGAACTCATGGAAGCTGCAAGTAACAACATCGAAATGCTCCCCATCCCACTCGGCCGAGGTCTCGAGACACTCCCCCTCCGCTCACACGCACGCTATCAGCGCGAAGAACTACTTTCTGGCCTGCAGTGGACCTCCATGGACCGGCGCCCAGGAACTCATCGCGAGGGCGTGCTGTGGTCTCCAGCAGTCCAGACCGACTTGTTCCTGATCAACTTGCATAAGGACGAGAAGACGTTTACGGAATCCACGATGTACCGTGACATCCCGGTCACAAAAGATCTGTTCGACTGGGAGTCGCAGTCGACCACCCGGCAGGCATCACCGACCGGAAAGCGCTACATCACGCATAGAGAGAACGGCACGAACATCCTCCTAGCTGTGCGAAACGCACCGGATGACGAAGTTGGCACGGCACCGTTCCTCCTCCTTGGCACAGCACAACTCGAGTCCTACCAAGATGAAAAACCTATCCGTTTCCGCTGGAGGCTAGACCGTTCAATGCCCGCTGAGGTCCTTGCGCAGGCATCGGTCATCGGGGGGTGAGCCACCGATTAATCCAACTACGAGATAGCTTTTTCCTGCGACTCGTCCAGCAGTGGGTTGGGCAGGGAAGCGTCGGAGCCGTCCTGACAGCGCATTTGATGGTTGCAACAATGGGGGTCCGTACGACTTGGCTGGCCACCCGTAGCTGAGCTACGTTCTGAGCGCCCCACGGTCATGGCCGAAGCCGCGCCCTGAATCGACGCCCGCTTCGCCGGAGCCCCCGCCCCTGCGAATTGCGAGACCTTATAGCCCGCTATAGCGGCCCGGCGGGCTACGACTCGCGGCCGTGAGGGGTGGGTTTTGTTGTCGTCGTCCCTCCTCCCCCGTGACCATGACCGACCGTCCCTACGCCTCCGGCCGGCAGCTCACCATCAGGTCGATCCGGCCGCTCTGCACCAGCTGGTCATCCGCGCCGAACAGCTCGAAGCGTCGCTCCAGGACGCCGGTCTCCCCCGACGACGTGAGACGAGTCCCCGTGATGGTGATCTCCGCACGCACCGTGTCACCGGCGCGGATCGGCAGATGGAACCGCCAGCCGTCGATCCCGAGCAACGCCACCGAACAGCCGTCGAACACACCCACCCGCGACGCGAGCCCGAGGAGGACGGACAACCCCAGCATCCCGTGCGCGATCGGGCCCCCGAAGCGCCCCTCCGCGGTGGAGACGGCGTCCGTATGCACGGGATTGGTGTCCCAACTCCAGCCGGCGAACGTCACCAGGTCGGCCTCGGTGATCGTGCGCCCCTGGGTCCGGAACACCTGCCCCTCGAAGAAGTCCTCGAAGTACCAGTCGGTGGGCATCTTCGGCGTTGTGGTCATCGGTTGCGCACCTCTGCTCTGCCCGGCGCCTCGGCTGTCGCGGACGCGAGCGTCGTCGATTGGTTTGGCCGCGAGTGTTCCACGGCGCGCCGCCCGTTACCGCGAAAGTGGTGGCGGCACCTGCTCCCGGGGCTGCGGTGACTCCGTACCCGCGGGGCACGCGCCCAGGGCGGCCGGGGGCATCGGACCGGTCGCAAACCCACTGGCGGGCTCCTAGCGTGGCTGGTGTTTGATCCGGCTACTTAGGGAGTCCGTCATGATCGACAAGGAACTACTCGATCGTTTCTATGGCGCGGTCGTCTACGACAGTTCGGGAGACAAGATCGGCAAGATCAGCACCGTCTATCTCGACGACCGCACCGATGAACCCACGTTCGCCACCGTCTCGACCAGCCTCCTCGGAACGTCCGAGAGCTTCGTGCCGTTGCGGGACGCCCGCTTCGACGGCAGCGATATCCGCGTGGAGTTCACCAAGGATCAGATCAAGGACGCGCCGAGCGTGGAAGCCGGCCGCGATCTCACGCCCGACGAAGCGGACCGCCTGTACGAGTACTACCAACTCGACGGCGGCGGCACGGACGCGGCCGGATCAGCCCGGCCGGCCGGGCCGGCGCTGGAGGCCGAACGCGCGCGGCTGCGCAAACACGACCACCGGCGTGGAGACGACTGAGGGCCCGGACGGCCAGCCCGCCTCATCGCGGGCTCATCCACGTAGCAGGAACTCCCGCGCCTGCCGCTCGAAGGCGTCCTTCTGCTCGATCATCACCCAGTGCCCGCAGTTCGGCAGAATGTGCACCTCCGAGTCCGGCATGAGGCGCATCGGCATGATCGACATGTCCACAGGGGAGACGCGATCGTCGCGGCCCCAGAACAGCAGCGTCGGCGCGGTGACGTCGGCTAGATCAAACGAGACCTCGCCGCGGGCGACCTTGGCGATCGCCGCCGGGTTGTAGAGGGACTTCATCGACTCGATCACGCCCGGCTCGTTGACCTGCGCCCACCGCTCTTCCAACAGCTGCTCGGTGACCAACGTCTGGTCGTAGACCATCGACCGCAGCCACCGGCGCAGCGCCGGCTTGTCCGGCTCGGCCAGAAAGTCCATAAGCAGTCGGATCCCCTCCGCCGGGCCCGGGCTGAACAACGTGGTGCCCACGCCGCCGATGCAAACGAGTCGATCCACGCGGTCGGGCTGCTTGGCCGCCAGGCCGGCGCCGACGATGCCGCCCATCGAGTTCCCCACGATGCTCGCCCTGCCGATACCCAGGTGGTCGAGGATCTCCACGCAACTGTTCCGGGCGTCGACCACGGGGTGGCCGCCGCGCACGTCACTGATACCGAAACCGGGAAACTCCAGAACGATGCAGCGGAACTCGTCAGCGAAGGCCCCGACGGACTCCGAGTAGTTCCGCCAGCCCGTGACCCCCGGCCCCGAGCCGTGCAGGAACAGCACTGGCCGGCCATCAGGATTGCCGAGGTCACGGAATCCGAGACGGCCCCCACGGATATCTGCGAATTGGACGTCAACGTTGTTCATCAGTACTCCAGGATCGAGGGCCCGGTGCGGGATTCGGAACCGGTGCGTGACATTCTCGCCGCCGTCAGGGCCGCCCTCGTCCCGAACTCCCGGTCAGCGGAACACCCAGTTCTTCTCGGCGTCCGCGGCGGTCAGTGGCATCGCGATGTCCTCCAGATTCGCCCGCTCCGCCTTCACGCCGAAGAACACCTCGATCACGCCGACAAGCGTGATCACACCGGTACCCACGAAGAACGCGATGGACACCGGAGCTCGGTCCCCGGACTTGACGAGATTGTCGAACAACAGCGAGCCACTGATCCCTCCAACCGCGGTTCCGATCGCGTAGAAGAACGCGATCGCCAACGCGCGGGTCTCCATGGGGGAAGTCAAATAGGCGGCGTTGGCCCCCCGCAGAGGCGATGAAGAAGGTCACGACAAGCAGAATTCGAACAACCACAGACTGTCCGACCCGGTCAACATCACCACCTCCATAACGGCGGCCAGTAGGCCCGAACCAACGTAGGTCGCCGTGATCATGAGTTTGCGACTCACCGAGTCGAAGAAGTGACCCAACACCACCGGCCTCGCGAAGTTGGACACCGCCCAGATCGCCGTGAAGTACGGCACGTGCCGGACAGCCCGCGCGAGCTCGATTCCCGACCCGGCTTCGGTCGGCCGGGAGGCCACGTTGCCGACCATCGTGACCTCGAGCCCATCCAACACCCAGACACCGCCCAGGCCCAGCACCACCCGCCAGTGGAACCTCGACCACGGCAACCGGTCAAGACGCGACGGCACCTTGATGGTGAGCGTGCCCAATTCCACGCTCTGAGAGCTCATGACGACCTCTTTGCCTCGGGGTGGGGGCCTGCGCCACAGTCGCAGTGACTCCAGTCCGATCAGCAGGGCTCGTTGTCCCGGATCCCGGGTGTCGCGGCGATCAAAGGCGCGGGCGAAGCGCGCCGCCTCCGCCGCGCTGGAATACGTCTTCTCCCCGCCGTCTCCGCAGCCGCGATCGCAAGCCCAGCGCATCACCTCGGCGTCCGCGGTGAAGCGGTAATCGTGGCCGAAGACCGCGCACACACGGGCGACGGACGAAAGTCGCCGTACCCATGTCAGACACCCGTCGCACCGTGTGCCAAACCAGTTAACAGATCACACATATGCGCACCCTTAGACGGAGGGTGGCATGCGCAGCCGGTCCGGCGGGCGGGGGCGTCAGGCCGGTGTCCCTCCGCGACGCTTCTGGCTGATCTCCACCTCGAGAGCGCCGTGATCGCTCTCCACCTCGAACTCGGCCTTGCCGCCCGAGTCGTCACGGAACTCGATCTCCACCGAACTCGACGACTCGTCCCGCGAGGTCACCGTCCAGCCCTCGCGGGGCGTCACCTCGCCCATCGTCACCGCGTCGGCCGCACCGGAGAACGAGACTTCGCCAGCGTCGCCCACCTCGAAGATGCCGGCGTCCGCATCAGTGAGGGTGAACTCCTTCGAGATCTCCATTCCTTCGGAATCGAGCTCGACCTCGAACTTCCACCGCGCGGCACCGTTGGCGAAGTGCACGGTGAGCTCGTCGTCCTGCTCGTCGCCGACCCGATGCTGCCAGCCGTCAGCCCCGGTGATCGCGCCCAGCGACAGACGACCGTCGGCGTAGGTGAACTCCACCGTTCCCGCATCGCCGATCTGCCACTCACCGTCCCGGATCTCGTCGACGCCCCCGTCCGAGGACGCTGCCGGACCCGCGGATGTCCGCTCCCCCGATGCGCCGGCGTCAGGATCAGCGGATTCCTGGGTGGCGAGAACGGTGCTCGTCGACACGGGGACCGAGGGGGCGTCCTCGCCGGCCGTGCTGCAGCCTGACAAGACCATCAAGCTTGCCGCCAGGGTGAACGCGGCACCACTAGTGACCCTCATGATCCACTCCATTCGTCATCGGTCTTGCCGCCGATCTTCCGATACGTGGTCGAGTTGTCCACCGGAGGATCGGCGCGCGCGGGATCCCTTGGGGCATACGCCTGTGAAACGCCGAACGGGCGCTCCTGCGCGACAGATTCGCAGAGAAGCGCCCGAACGATCAGGCTTCGCGTCAGCGCCGGTTGAGGGTCTCTCGCTTGACGAAACCCCACACGGCGGTGACGACGAACAGTACGGCGCCGATGGCCGCGAGCCAGACCAGGCCCTTGACGGCAATCCCGATGATGCCGAGGGCCAGCCAGATAACGAGTAGGACGATGAGGAGTTTGAGCATGGGCGGAAACCTACCACCATGGAAAACGTTCCGCCCCGCCCAAGTGGGGGACAGTCAGGACTTGCGACTGTAGGCGATCCCGCCGCCGATGTATGCAGATCGCCGGCCCGCGCCGCGGCCGGCTCCGGCGTGGTGGTGGTGCTGCACGATCTCAGGCTGGCGGCCGCCTACTCGGACAGAGTCGCGATTCTGGGCGGTGGCGAGATCATCGCGTGCGGCCGCCCGGATGACGTCCTCGCCGCAGGACTCCTGTCCGAGGTGTATCGGTATCCCGTCGAGGTAATCCGCCGCCCGGAGACAGGCGCGTTCACTCGATCACAGCCTCGCTGAACTCCGGGGGCGCACCCAAGAACGGCCGATGGGACGGCGGCTGCTTGCCATCGATGTCACGCAGGCCGAACTCCTCCGCCAGTTCGGCGGCCACCAACACCCGTCCCGAGCGCTCCATCAATCCCGGGTCGCGAAAGAGCGCATCGATCACGCGGCCGGGGAACTCGGCGGACTCCGCGGTGGCCACAAAGCTCTGGTATTGCTCCGACTCGGCGGCGCCCTCGAAGAGCGCCTCCGTCCGCTCCGTCCGGAGCATGCCCATCCACAACGAGATCGCGGCCACCCCGAACGGGCGGAAATCGTGGGCCATGTCGTGCGCCATCTTGTCCACGGCAGCCTTGCCCGCGCCGTAGGCCGGCCCGTGCATGTAGCACCGCCCGCCGAAGGATGAGGTGTTGACCACCAGGCCGCCGCCACCCGCCACGAGCAGCGGAGCCGCGAACCAACTGGCCGCATAGCTCGACCGGGTCCCGACGTCCAGGACGACCTGGAGCGAGAGCGGCTTCTCCCAGAAGGGGCCGGGCCGGGTCAGGTCGTCGTGAACGACCAGTGCGTTGTTGACCAGCACGTCCAGCCGACCGTGCTCCCGTCGCACCCGCTCGAAGAGTTCGCCGACCTGGTCGTCGTCGGCATGATCACACACCACGGGGATGCCGACCCCACCCCGAGCGGTGATCTCCTCGGCGGTGGCCGCGACCGTGCCCGGCAGGGCCGCGTCCCCCTCCCGCTGCGTCCGACCCGTCACGTAGATCGTCGTGCCCGGGCCCGCGAGGCCCAGGGCGATGCCCTTGCCCGCCCCTCGGCTCGCACCGGTCACCACGATCACGCGATCGCGTTCCACATCTGGCATGAGTTCTCCTCCAGGGTTCAGTTCGGTGATCACGGGGCGGTGATGGTGATCGGCATGTTGTCCGCGAGCGCCATGACCTCACCGAGCGGACGCGTGAGAGACCACAGCGGCATCGACCGACTGTGCGAGATTCTCCACTCACCGTCCTCGATGACGTAGCGGTCCCAATACTCCATCGCGGCGACGGTCTCCGTCGACGCGGTCAGGTCGATCTGACGGAACCGCAGGCTCCATCGCCCCTGCGCCGTGTCAGCACCGGAGATCTCGATGTCCGGGTGCACCGCGTGGTGCATGTCGAGGATCGTGTGCGCGCCGTCGTTTTTATGCAGCGCCACCTGCTCATACACCGCGGCGATCCCGTCGGCGTCCGGAAAGCTGCCCATGGGCCCGAAGTCGATCGTCGCTCCGTGCCGGATGAACGCCGCCCGGAATCCCTCGGGATCCTTGTTGTCGCACGCGCGCAGGTACCGGTGCTTGAGTGCCGTGATCTGCTGCACGGCCTCCAGCCGCGCAAGGCGCTGGTCCATCGTCAGTTCGTCCATCTGCGTTGTCATGCCATCCCTCTTATCGTGTGACACACACCACGCTAGCCCTGCCGCACGAGCGCGCGCGGCACCATTCCCAGTGGCCGGAAAGTTGCAAACCGTCCCCGGCTGGCGCAAGCACCTTCCACTGAGTGGGATACGGTGAGGGCAGTCACACCGCGGCTCCGGTCCCAACGGCGCCGCGAAAGCGCTCAGCGCACTCAACCCGAATACCCGCTCCCTCTCGCCGATTGGAGTCACCTGTGGCCACCCCTCACGATGCCCCGGATTCCCTCTCCGGCATTCTCGACCGAGTCGATTTGATCCTCGACGCCATCGCCACCGAGGGGTCGATGAACCTCACCCAGATCTCGCGCACGACCTTGCTACCGCGAACGACCGTCCATCGACTGCTCGAACAGATGACGCGTCGGCGTTGGGTCACCCGCATCCGCAACGACTACGAGATCGGGGTACGCCCCTTCCACCTGGGCACCATCGCCCGGCAGGGGCACTGGTTCTTCCGCATCGCCCGCCCACACCTGGAAACAGTGCGCGAACGCACCCGGCTCGTCGTCCACCTGGGATACTTGGACGGGACCGACGTCGTGTGGTGGGACAAGGTCGGGGACGCGAGGCCGAGCGTGGTACCCACCTACGTCGGCGGCCGCCATCCCGCGTTCCGCACCGCGGCCGGCAGGGCCCTCCTGGCCACCGAGCCGGACGACTACCTCACCGACCATTTCCCGCTGCAACTCGATCGGACGACCCGCGAGAGTCTGCAGACGCGGGATCAGTTGACCGAGGCAGTGCGTACCGCGCGCGACGAGGGCCTCGCTCGCGTCCACGGGGAACTCTTTCCCCATCTGTCCGACGTCGCGATCCCCGTCACCGTCCGACCGGTGGCCACCAGTGACGGACACCAGACCACCGTCGCCGTCTCGGTGTTCGGCCCCACGGAGCGGCTCCGTGTGGACTCCACGCTGCCCCAGGCACTCCGGACCTGCGCACTCGACATCCTGGCCGACATCGCCCACTCTCCCAGAGCGCCACGGGACTAGGAACTTCCCGACCACCGGAAACCGGCCCCCGTGACGACGATCACGCTCCCTACGGTGTGTGCACGGTCACAGCCACGAAGGGAGCCCCTGATGACCCCCACACACACTGACACCCCTGTTCGCGAGATAGAGAGCGGCAGCAACCCGAGCCGCTTCGCCCGCGGATGGCACTGCCTCGGCCTGGCCGAGGACTTCGATGACGGCAAGCCCCACATGGTCAAGATCTTCGGTACCAGCCTCGTGGTCTTCCGCACCTCCGACGGGGTGAAGATCCTCGACGGCTACTGCCGACACATGGGCGGCAACCTCGCCAAGGGCACCGTCAAGGGCGACTCCATCGCGTGCCCGTTCCACGACTGGCGTTGGGGCGGAGACGGCAAGTGCACGGGCATCCCGTACGCCAAGCGCGTGCCGGTGGCCGCCAAGACGCGCGCCTGGCCCTCGATGGTGCGCAACGGACAACTCTTCGTCTGGAACGACCCTCAGCGTTCGCAGCCCACCGAGGAGGTCACGATCCCCGTCCTCGAGGGATGGGACGATGGCGAATGGACCGAGTGGTCCTGGCAGACGTTCCTCGTCGAGGGTGCACACTGCCGGGAGATGATCGACAACGTCGTCGACATGGCCCACTTCTTCTACGTGCACCTGGCGTTCCCGCACTACTTCCGGAACGTCTTCGAGGGGCACGTGGCCACCCAGTACATGCACAGCCGCCCCCGCACGGACGTCGACCCCGACAACGCCTACGGGGACGAGGGGTCCGAGTTGCGGTCCGAGGCGTCGTACTTCGGCCCGTCCTACATGGTGAACCCGCAGCAGCTGGTAGTGGGCGACAAAACCGTCGAGGCCGTGCTCATCAACAGCCACTACCCGATCGACGAGAAGTCCTTCCTCATCAACTTCGGGGTGGCTGCCAGGAAACAACCCGGCGTCGACCCCGATGAGGCCCGCCAGGCCGCCGCGTCGCTGACCAACGCGCTCGCCTACGGGTTCGGTCAGGACGTCGAGATCTGGCGTGACAAGGCCCGGATCGACAACCCGCTGCTCACCGAGCAAGACGGCCCCGTGTACCAATTGCGCCGCTGGTACGAGCAGTTCTACGTGGACGTCGAGGACATCGAGCCGGACATGGTCGAGCGCGTCGAGGTGGAGATCGACACCGACCACGCCGTGGCCACCTGGAAACAGGAGGTCGCCGAGAATCTCGTGGCGATGGGCAGGGCCTGATGCTGGACGCCACCGCCCTCGCCTGTCCGCGCTGCGACTCGTGCGTCGAGGTGACCAAGTACTCGCGCGAACACACGATCACGCGGTGGGCCGACGGGCACGCCTCGTGCCCCGAGCTCGGGGTCGAGCCCGCCCGGTTCGCCACCGGCCGCTGCGAGACCCTCACCGCAGCCGTGCGCGCCGCCTTTGATGACGGGCTGATCGACGCCCGCGAGCGCGTGCCCGGTACCTGACCACCGACGACAGACGCCCCTGCCGACCACTCGGCAGGGGCGTCTCGCGTCCGCGCCCGTCAGAACCAGGTATCAGCACCGGTCGCGGTGAGCAGACCGGACAGGTCCGCGGCCACCGGCAGGACCGACTCGTCCAGCAGCGAGGCGTACCGGCTGTCGTGGAACATCAACGGCCTGCGGTCGCTGACGGCCGGGCCCGCCTCTACGACGCGGCCAATGAGCAGTTCGTGGTCGCCGGCCTCGACCCAGGCCTCGAGACCGCAGACGAACCACGCCGGGGCGCCGTCGATGACCCGGTGCCCACCCTCCGTCGGACACAGCGGGACATGATCGAACTTGTCCGGCGCCTTGCTCCCGGCCATCGCCGAGATGGCCTCATCACCCTCGCCCAGCACGCTCACCGCGAAGCCAGACGACGTCTTGAGGTGCGGCAACGTCCGCGATGTCTTCATCACCGAGATCAGCACCAGTGGAGGATCCAGGGACACGCCCATGAAGGACTGGCAGGTCATGCCCACCGTGTTGCCGTCGTCGTCCCGCCCGGTCACCACGCAGACGCCTGTGCCAAAACGCCCCAGGACGTCGCGCAATGCGCGGTTGTCGGTCAGATCAATCGTGTCATTCATGCTCTCCAGGGTGACCCTCACCACGTCGCGGAGCGGACTCGGTTCCCACTCACCGGAAACTCGACGTGATACAGAACACACCATGGGCCACAGTGGAGGCAATCCACCCGGCGACCCACGGCCGCCACGTTCGAAAGGCTTCCCGATGACCGGAACCCTCACCACCCCTGGCACGGTCCTTGCCCAGGTCACCGCTGACCGCGACGCCCTCTTCGCGGAAGGCCTGGAGGCCGATCAGCTCGGCAAGCTGGCCGATGCCACCGTCGCGCGCATGAAGGACGCAGGCGTGATCCGCATGCTCCAGCCCGTCCGGTACGGCGGCATGGAGGCCACTCCCCGCCAGTTCGCCGAGACGGTCATGGGCATCGCCGCGGTCAACCCGAGCGCCGGCTGGGTGGCCGGCATCGTCGGCGTCCACCCGTGGCAGCTCGCCATGGCGGACACAAGCGTCCAGGACGACGTCTGGGGTAGCGACGCGGACACGTGGATGGCGTCCCCCTACATGCCCAACGGCGCCGCCATCCCCGTCGAAGGCGGCTACCGGATGTCCGGACGGTGGAGCTTCTCCTCCGGCACCGACCACTGCACCTGGGCGTTCCTCGGCGCCATGGCGCACGAGGCCGACGGATCGATGAGCCTTCCGCCCCGCATGCTGCACGTCATCATCCCCCGCACGGACTACGAGATCGTCGAGGACTCCTGGGACGTGGTGGGCCTGCGCGGGACAGGCTCCAAGGATCTCATCGTGGAGGACGCGTTCATCCCCACCGAGCGCGTCATGGAGTACGACCATCTCATCGACGGCACCCAGATCGCGAAGGCCGGTCTCGAGCAGACCGTCTACCGCATGCCGTGGTCCTGCATGTTCCCACTGGGCATCTCGTCGGCCACGATCGGCATCTGCGAGGGCTTTCTCGACACGGCACGCGAATATCTCGAGGATCGCATCGGCGCGCAGGGCACCGCCATCAAGGACGACCCCTACGTCCTGTACCAACTGGGCGACGCCGAGGCCAAGGTGTATCAGGCGCGCCAGGCGCTCATCGCCAATGCGGAGGAGATATGGGAGATCGTGGACCGCGGGGACGAGGTCGGCTTCGACCGCCGCGCCCAGGGCCGCCGCACCCAGGTCGACGTCGCCTGGACCGCCGTCCGCGCCATCGACAATGTTTACGACCGCTGCGGCGGCACGGCCCTGCGCATGGACAAGCCGATGCAGCGGTTCTGGCGAGACGCGCACGCCGGGCTCCACCACGCCATCCACGTCCCCAGCACCGTCTACCACGCCTCCGCCCTCTCCGGTCTCGGAGTGGATCCCGAGGGTCCGCTACGCGCCATGATCTGACGGTCCGGGTATCGCCGTCTGCGCGGCACACCCGGCCGTACCCGAGGCACCACCCCACCACCACTTCACGAAAGGCCTCTTCCCATGGGAGACATCCGAGCTCTCGGCTACCTCACGATCGACACCACCGAACTCGATCGCTGGCGCACACTCGCCTTTGACGTCCTCGACCTGGGCGAAGGCGCCCTGTCCACCGACGACGCCCTCTACCTGCGACTCGACGAGCGCTCCTACCGACTGGTCATCCGCCGCGGCGAGACCGACAAGCTCACCGCGATGGGCTGGGAGGTCCGCGACGAGATCGCCCTCGACCGGGTCCGCGCCTCACTGCGCGAGCACGGTGTGCAGTACCGCGACCTGTCCTACGACGAGGCGCGCGCCCGCGACGTGGACGAGCTCATCGCGCTCGAGGACCCCACCGGCCAGCCCCTGGAGATCTTCCACGGCGCCGGCCTCGACCACTCCGCCGTATCCACGAAGTTCCGTACCGAATTCGTCAGTGACGAACTGGGCCTGGGCCACATCGTCGTGCCGTCCACCGACCACGAGGCCACCATCGCGTTTTACCGCGACGTGCTGGGCTTCCACACCCGCGGCGCCTTCCCGTTCCCCCCGGCGCCCGGCATGCCTCCCCTGCGGATCCAGTTCATGGGCGTCAACCCGCGTCACCACAGCTTCGCCGTGATGCCGGCCCCGCAGATGGGCCCCGGGATCGTGCACATCATGCTCGAAGTGGCCGAGATGGACCAGGTCGCCCAGGCCATGGAGCGCACGCTCGAGCACGGGTTCACGATCTCTTCCACCCTCGGCAGGCACACCAACGACAAGATGGTGTCCTACTACCTGCGCGCCCCCGGAGGCTGGGACATCGAGTACGGCTACGACGGCCTCACGGTGGACGAGAACAGCTACCTACCGCAGCTCATCTCCGCCGACAGTTACTGGGGCCACGACTGGTCCGGCAGTGAGCCGCTCGCCTGCACTATCCCGCTCGACGACGCCACTGCCGAGACCGTGGCTGACGACCTCGCCGAGCCCGTGGTCGAGAACGCCTGACCCGGCTCCGGGCGACTGCTCGGCCCGGCCCCCTCGCCAGCCGCGTCACTCCAGAGCGCTGATGCTGACGAGCTCCCACTGCGTGACCGGGCCGGCCGAGCGGGCCTGGCACATGGTGAAGATCGGCTCGGAGAAGGTCTCCCGCAGTCGCACCCCGATAGGCCCGAGCGGGCCCTCGAGGGTGACGACGACGTGGCCGGCGTCGTCGACGTCGGTCACGTCCAGCGGGGCCAAGGCGTCGATGCGGTCGTCGCCGAGCAACGGCCGGGCGCGGTGCTGCGCGACCTGCACCGCCGCCGGGT
>NZ_JBSHMJ010000055.1:0-14669 GCF_053645265.1 Dietzia sp. NPDC055343
CCGACCGCGACCTGCTCCTCCAGCGGACCCTGTTCTCGGGCCCGCGCAAATGGGTCAACGACGACCTCTACTCGCGCGTCAGCCGCGGCATCGTGCGCCGCACCCGCACGGAGCTGCGGCTCGAGCCTGGCGCGGTCGTCGACACCAACACCTACTTCGGCCGGTTCGAGGCCTCCTACTGGCAGCGGTGGACGGATCTCACCGAGCTGACGGTACGGGTGTCGATCGAGTCGACCGGCCGGGTGGACGTGCTGGCGCGCGCCTCCGACATCGGCTCCCACGTGCGCACGGTGGACATGGTCCACCACGACGGCGACGGGATGGCGGTGCTGCGCGTCCCGCTGGACACGTTCACCGACGGTGGCGCGATGTGGTTGGAGTTCCACGCGGTCGACGCCCAGTCGACGGTGTCGGACGTCGCCTGGAGTACGACGACGACGAGGCCGGTCCGCCGCGCGGCCGTGGCCATCTGCACGTTCAACCGCGCTGATGACTGCGCGGCCACCGTGGACTCGTTGGCGTCCGATCCGCTCGTGGCGGACCTCATCGACGACCTCTACGTCACGGACCAGGGCACCGACCTGGTGGAGACCCGCGATGCCTTCGCGCACGCGGCCCAGGAATTCGGCGACCGCCTGCACTACCTTCGCCAGCCGAACCTCGGCGGGGCCGGCGGATTCAGTCGCGGCATGTTCGAGGCCACCGCACCGGAGGCCCCGGGGCCCGTGGACGTGCTGCTCATGGACGACGACGTGCGGGTCGAGCCGGAGACCGTGCTGCGCCTGTTCGCCTTCGCGGCGGTGACGCGGGAGCCGATGCTCGTGGGCGCGCAGATGATGTATCTGTTCAACCCGGACTACCTGCTGGTCTCCGCCGAGCGCACGGCTCTTGCCGAGCTCAAGGGCGGCCTGGATGCGGACGAGTTCGCGTTGCGCGACGAGTCGGTGGTGGAGAACCTGCAGGAGCGGCGGATCGACGCCGAGTACAACGCCTGGTGGTCCTGCCTCATCCCCGGTGAGGCCGTGGAGAAGGTCGGCCTGCCGATGCCGTACTTCTTCCAGTGGGACGACATCGAATACGGGTTGCGCTGCCGTCAGGCCGGGATGCCCACGTGCACGCTCCAGGGCGCGGCCGTGTGGCACGCCGACTTCTACTGGAAGGACGGCGACGACTTCGGCCAGTTCTTCTCGCAGCGGAATTCACTGGTCACGGCTTCGATCCGGCAGGGCATCGACCCGAAGGACATGGCCAAGAACCTGGCGCGCACCGTGCTCCGCGCGATCGTGGCCATGCAGTACGGGCTGGCGGCCACGCGGCTGCGGGGCATCGAGGCGTTCCTCGATGGTCCCGACGGCGCGTTCGGTGTCGGGGACGGTGGACAGCGTGCGTTGGCGGCGATTCGCGAGGAGCGCGCGGGGTACCCGGAAACCGCCAAGCTGGGCGTAGAGGCGCTGCCGGCCGGTATCACGATGGAGCGTAAGGTCGGTATCCCGCGCGAGGACCGCGAGGACCAGGTGCTGGCCAAGCGGCTGCTCGTGCAGAAGCTCGGCCGGCAGCGTCGGGGGGTCGTGGCGATCCCGTACGAGGACGCCGCATGGTGGCATGTGGCGCTGTTCGACGAGGTGTACGTGACCGACGCCTCCCAGACCGGGGTGCACCACCGCAAGGTGGATCCGGCCCGTGCCTCCGAGCTCCAGAAGCGGCTGGCCTCGCTGCTCGCGCGCTTCGTCCGCGAGACCCCGGCCGCGCAGGAGCGCTGGCGACGGGCACAGGCCGAGCTGACCACGCGGGAGAACTGGGCGCGACTCTACGGACTGTGAGCCCAGGTGCGGGACGAGTCACGCCGGGCCGTGCGCGGGACTTTCTCCACAGGCCGTCCCCTGTCCACAGGTGACCGGCTCGACGCCCGTTTTCGGCGGGGTGGCAGCCGCCGCGTAGTACACAGTGGACGGCATGAATCCGTCTGCTCCGATCGCCCCGTCGACGTTTCCCGCACTGTCCGATCCCGTCGGTGAGCCCTGGCCGCTCGAGCTGCAGATGCTGCCGCCGGGACCGTTGACGTCGGCCGAACTGGCGGAGCAGGTGTCGCCCTCGCTGGTCAGGAGGCATTATCGCCGGATCTGGCATGGCATGTATCGGCGCGAGGACCAGGCCGACGGTCTTGAGATCCGCAGCCGCGCGCTGGCAAAGACCTTTCCGGACGGTGTCCTGCGCGGGCGCAGCGCGGCGCTGATGTGGGGCGACGACTCGGCGCCGGAGGACGCCCCACCGGAGATCTGGCTCCCGGCCACCCGCCGGACCCGTCAGGGGCGGGTGTACCGATACGGGGCGATGCCCGGGCACGCGATCACCGAGGTCGACGGCGTTCGGGTGACGACACCGCTACGGACCTGCCGCGACCTGGCCATGGACCTCGAGTTCGAGGACGCGGTGGTCTCAGTCGAGGGACTGTGCGCGATGGTGGCGGAGCTGCCCGCCCAACTGCGGGCGGCGGCCGAGCATCCGAGCGGGCGAGGGGCACGCGACTTCGAGCAGGTCGTGCGCGCCTGCGACCCACGGTCGGTCTCGGCCATGTCATCCCGGGCGCGGATGGTCCTCGCGGATGCGGGTTGCGGGGACTTTGGACACGGACACCAGGTGCGGTTGGGCAGAAACATGGTCGAACTGCCGCTGGCCGATCCCGTCGCGAGATGCGCTGTGTTCACCTCACCACCACCGGCACCGGCATCGGCGGTATCGACATCGGCATCGGTGCGGTCGGGCACGTCGTCGCAGGCGGGGGATACGGAGTCCCTCCGGGCACGCAGGGACAGGGCCTCCGCTCGTCACCAGTCCCGGCTCCAGGGCGCCGGCTGGACGGTGATCATCGTGCGTGAACAGGCGCGAGGGGCCGCGACTCTACTGCCGCGGCCGGGCACGGTTCCGGATATAGGACCGGCGGGCGTTCCCCGGAGGGCCGCGGGATTGCTGGCCGCGCGGTGGCCGGCGACCGAGATCCGCCTGCCCGCTCACGGGGAAGCCGCCAGTGACCCGCACGGGCTCTGGGGCTCACCGTGGTGATCGTCGGGGGCGTGGCGCTTCCCGCAGGAGGTCAGCCCCGGCGCCGGACGGACATCGTGTGTCGGGCCTCGACCACGGCCTTCTCGCGGGAGTCGACGATGAGGGCGGTGTGCACCACGCTGGTGCTGCGCTGTTCGGAGAGTTGGTCGCGGATCATGTCGGCCTCGGTGGCCGGGACCTCGACCCTGCACGTCAGCCGGCCGCGGCCGGGCCGGTGGAAGTCGATCGTCGCGCTCTTCGTCCACACCTGGTAGCCGCCACCGAGCTGACCGGACAGCAGTGCGCCGTAGAGGACGTCGGTGGCGGCGAAGAGTGCGCCCCCGAAGGCCGTGCCGTTCGTGTTGGCGGTCCACGGGGCCACCCGCATGGTCAACTCTCCGCTGGTCCAGTCCGGGGCGATGTGGCGGATGCGGATCCCCGACCCGAGCAGAGGCGGGTAGAGCGACGCCAGCACGGGGAACGCCGTGGGGCTGGCGGAGTAGCGGTGCAGCATCGTCTTGGGCACGCCACGATCGTAACTTACTCGCCGGTCAGTTAGCGCCCGGCCGGGTCAGCCGCGCGGCCACCGCCCGGGGTCAGCCGCGCGGCCACCGCCCGGGGTCGCGACCGGTCAGCGCGAGGGCCGTGTGGCGCGCGGGGGCACCGGGGCCGTCGAAACCCGGAATCGGGGGGTCGAACAGGTCCGGCGCGGGATTCTCGGCGAGATCGGTCCGGACGAACTCCAGCACGGCCTGCTCGAGATCGTCGCCCCACGGCAGGTCGCGGCCCTGGGAGGCGGCGATGTCCCAGGCGTGGACCGCCAGATCGAAGGTCTGCTGGGCCAGATAGTGCCCGGCCGGCGCGCTGCCGTAGGAGAGGTTGACCTGTGTGTCCGCGTCCGTCCCCCGCCACGCGGCAGACACCGGCGCCCGCACCCCACTCCACTGGTCTACGAGGTCGGGGCCGGACATCTCACGCAGGCGGCGCAGCGGGCCCTCGAGGTCCTCGGCCACCTCGTCGATAGTCCCGCCCGCGAGCAGGCCCGGGACCCAGAGTTGCTCGTCCACCACGTGGGAGAGCACCTCCCGCGCGGTCCACGAACTGCACGGCGTGGCGGCATCCCAGTCGGTGGCTCCCGCCAGGGCCTCCTCGAAGACGTCGGCGGCGCGGGCTTGCAGGGCGATCCAGTCGGTCATACGCCCATCATGCGCTCCCGGCAACCTCGCCGCATCCCGCCGGCTCAGGGCTTGTCGAAGTGCTCGCCCGCGCCCATGCGTTGCAGGCGCAGCCACTCGCGGAAGCCGGCCGGGTCGCGGCGGGAGACGAGGAAGTACCAGCCGAATCGCACGATCTCCTGCGGGATCAGCTTGCGCATGCCCGGCTGGGACAGCAGGTAGCCGCGGTTACGGTAGGTGAAATGCCGCTTGACCGGGTCGTCCGGGAACTGGGTGTGCATGCGGCCGCCGAGGATCGGTTTGAACTCGTCGGAGCCCTGCGGGTGCAGGTACGCGGTGGTCAGGCAGGTGCCGAACGGTAGGCCGGAGCGTGCCAGGCGGCGGTGCACCTCGACCTCGTCGCCGCGGATGAACAGGCGCAGATCGGGCACGCCCACGCGGTCGAGCGCGTCGGCGGTGAACAACGCGCCGTTGAACAGCGAGGCGATGCCCGGCAGCAGGTCGGTGCCCGCCCCGGGCGCCCCGGTTGCCTCGGTCGCGCCGGCCGGGTTCGTCGCCACGTCGCGCTGGTCGTCGGCGAACAACTCGCTGCGCCACCGACGCCACACCAGACCGCGGCGCAGGGGGAAGGCCAGGCGATCGGGGTCGTCGAGGTCACACACGACCGGCGAGACCTGTGCCAGGCCGTGGCGGTCCATGCAGCCGAGCAGGGTGGCCAGGACGTCGGGGCCCTCGGGGCGGCCGTCGTCGTCAGCGCACCACACCAGGTCGGCGCCGGTGGCGAGGGCGTGCAGCATGCCGAGCGCGAACCCGCCCGCGCCGCCGAGATTGTGCTTGGAGCCGATGTAGGTGGCCGCGACCGGCTGCGATTCGACCAGCTCACGCACGGACTGCTCGTCGGCGTTGTCCACCACGACCAGGTGGTCGATCTGCCGGGTCTGACCGCACACCACCTCGAGCGAGGCGCGGAGCTGCTCGAGGCGCCGATGTGTGACCACCACGGCCACCACGCACCGCGAGTCGGCGGCTCGCTGCCCACTTGCGCGCCCGGAATGCTCACTTTCGACCTGGTTACGCGCCCTGTTTGCGCCATTCTGGGCGCGCAACTCGTCGACGCCTTCGCCGGCCTGCGCGCCGCCCGCGCGGTCCGCCAGCGCGCCGCCGGCCTGCGCGCCGCCCGCGCCGGAGCCGCCGGACCCCGCCCCGGCCTCAGCCCTCACGCTTCATCCTCTCCATGTATTCCGCGATCGAGCGGCCGGCCTCGGGCCCCTCGTAGGCGGTGACGATCTCCTCGATGCCGCCGCTCTGCCGGATCCGGCCGTGGTCAATCCACATCGCGGAGTCGCACAGCTGCGCGAGGAACTCGTTGGAGTGCGAGGCGAACACCAGGATGCCGGAGCGCGAGACCAGGTCGGCCAGCTTCACGCGCGCCTTCTTCATGAACTCCGCGTCCACGGCGCCGATGCCCTCGTCCAGCAGCAGGATCTCGGGATCGATCGAGGTCACCACGCCCATCGCGAGCCGCACGCGCATGCCGGTGGAGTAGGTGCGCAGCGGCATGTCGAGGTAGTCACCGAGCTCGGTGAAGTCGGCGATCTCCTCGACCTTGGCCTTCATCTGCTTGCGCGTCTGCCCGAGGAACAGACCGCGGATGATGATGTTCTCGTAGCCGGAGATCTCCGGGTCCATGCCCACGCCCAGGTCGAACACGGGCGCCACGCGGCCGCGGATCCGTGCGGCGCCGCGGGTGGGCTCGTAGATGCCCGAAAGCAGCCGGAGCAGCGTGGACTTGCCGGCGCCGTTGTGTCCGACCAGGCCGATGCGGTCTCCCTCGCGGAGGGAGAGGGTGATGTCCTTGAGGGCTTCGACGACGACGACGTTGGACGCGTTCCGCCCGATCGCGCCGCCTGCGGACCCGAGGACGGCCTTCTTGAGCGACCGCGACTTGGCGTCGAAGATCGGGAAGTCCACGCAGGCGTCGACGCAGTCGATGGACACGCCGCCGGGAGTGGGCGCAGCAGGACTCATGGGTTGTACCTCCTACACCCAGTACGGGACTCGGGAGCGGAACTTACGCAGGACGAGGAAGGCCAGCAGCAGGCCGACGGCGGTGCAGCCCAGGACGATCCACCAGTGGTAGGCGGCGACGGGCTGCCCGAGCATGGGCGCGCGGACGATCTCCAGGTAGTGGTAGAGCGGGTTGAGTTCGGCGATACGGGCCCGGTCGGCGATCTGACCCCCCTGCTCGTACAGCGTCTGCGTGGTCCACACGATGGGGGTCATGTAGAACAGCAGCTGCACCATCGAGTCGAGCAGCGGCGCGATGTCGCGGAAACGGGTGGCCAGGATGCCGAACAGCATCGACACCCAGACGCCGTTGATCATGAGCACCGCCAGGCCCAGGACCGACAGCAGCAGCTCCCAGCCCAGCGGGCGCGGGAAGACGATCATGAGCACCACCCAGATGACCAGGTTGTGCAGCAGGAACAGGAACTGACGCCAGACCAGCCGGTAGACGTGCACGCTCAGCGCGCTGGGCAGCTGCCTGATCAGGCCCTCGTTGGCGATGAAGACCTCGGAGCCCTCCTTGATGCATCCGGAGATGAAACCCCACATGATCAGGCCCACGGTGACGTGGGGCAGGAAGTCGGCGAGCGGGATCTGGAACAGGATGGAGTAGAGGAACCCCAGCGCCACGGCCATGACGCCGGTGGCGATGGTGATCCACAGGGGCCCGAGCGTGGAGCGCCGGTACCGCTGCTTGATGTCCTGCCAGCCGAGGGAAAGCCACAGCTCGCGCTGGTGCAGCCCCTGCCGGAGGTCGCCCACGGCACGGCGGAAGGTCTGGGAGTCATTGACGATCTCGCCGCGTGCGCGCTCGTCGGGGAGCGTCGCCGAGGTGGTATCGGGATGGGACTGGTCCTGCACGAACGCGAAGCCTACTAGAGCGGCGGGCCTCGGCAGCCCCGCCGCGAGGGGGCGTAGACAGTAGGCATGACGACCAGCACTCAGATCCAGCTCGCCAGCCGACCCCGCGGGTGGCCGACGCACGAGAACTTCCGCACGGTCACCGTCGAACTCCCGGAGCTCGGAGAAGGGGAGATCCGGGTGGCGAACGAGTTCGTCTCCGTCGACCCGTACATGCGCGGCCGGATGAACGAGGGCCGCTCCTACATCCCGCCGTTCGAGCTCGACCAGACCATGACCGGTGGGGCGGTGGGCCGCGTGGTCGAGTCCCGCTCGGACGAGCATCCGGTGGGCGCGGTGGTCCTGCACGACCTCGGGTGGCGGGACGTGGCCCAGGGGCCGGGCCGGCAGTTCCGGGTGGTCCGGGAGATCGACGGCGTGCCGAACTCCGCGCACCTGGGGATCCTCGGCACCACCGGGCTCACCGCGTACGTGGGGCTCATGCACGTCGCGCGGTTCACGGCCGGGGACACGGTGTTCGTCTCGGGCGCTGCCGGGTCGGTCGGTTCGGCGGTGGGGCAGATCGCGCGGCTCGAGGGGGCCTCGAAGGTCGTCGGCTCGGCCGGCAGCAAGGAGAAGGTGGACACGGTCACCGGACGGTACGGGTTCGACGCGGCGGTGAACTACAAGGACGGCCCGATCCGCACGCTCCTGCGCGGGCACTTCGGCGACGTGGAGGGAGAGGGGATCGACGTCTACTTCGACAACGTGGGCGGCGACCACCTCGAGGCGGCGCTGGACCTGATGAACGACGAGGGCCGCATCGCGATGTGCGGCGCGATCAGTTCCTACAACTCCACCGAGCGCGCCCCCGGGCCCGACAACCTCTGGCTCATGATCACGCGCCGGCTGACGATGCAGGGCTTCACGATCAACAAGCAGATGGGCCACTACAAGGAGTTCGTGTCCAAGGTCGCCCCGTGGGTGGCCTCCGGCGAGCTGGTCTT
Source organism: Dietzia sp. NPDC055343 (assembly GCF_053645265.1). Taxonomy (NCBI): domain Bacteria; kingdom Bacillati; phylum Actinomycetota; class Actinomycetes; order Mycobacteriales; family Dietziaceae; genus Dietzia; species Dietzia sp. NPDC055343. The sequence continues at coordinate 8,129 of NZ_JBSHMJ010000055.1, forward strand.
CGACGAGACCGTGGTGGACGGGATCGACAATGCCGTCGACGCGTTCCTCGACATGATGGGCGGCGCGAACGTCGGAAAGATGGTCGTCAAGATCTGACCCGGCACCTCAGCCGGCCGGCGCCGAGGCGGTAGGTTCCCGCGTCACCTGGACGCATGACCTGGGGTGGGCCGCTGGGCGTCGGGCGCGGTGCGGCAGGGTGGAGCCATGTCGTCCCCGCTGCGCCGTGCCGCGTCCGTCGATCCGTCGCCGCCCTCGCCGGGTGAGCGTCTGCCGGATCGTGTCGCCGCCGGGCTCCGGCAGCGGGCGCGTCGCTCGCTGGACGGGCTGCGCGCCGCGGCGGACGCCCGCTGGGGCCGGCCCCGCGACGAGAGTCGGCCGATCTACCTGGTGGCCCCGGCCGGTCACCCGAACCACGGCGACGAGCAGCTGCTGGCCGGTTGGCTGCGCTACCTGCGGCATCGCCTGCCCGGTACGCCCGTGGTGGTGGACTGCCACACGCCCGGCCAGGCCGCGGTGTTGCATCATGCCGAGCACCCGGACGTGCTGTTCACCGACACGCTGTGGCGCCTGGCGGGGGAGTACGCGGGGTTCGAGCCCTCCGCGGCCGGCGCCGACTCCGACGTCACCGCAGCCCCCGCCGCCGCGGCCGTCGCCTTCTGTCGACAGTCGGTCGCCGACCTCGGTGTGCGCCCGGCGCTGGCCTCGGGCATCGAGCTACTGCGCAGCGCATCCATCATCCATCTGATCGGCGGCGGCTACGTCAACGACCAGTGGCCGCATCACCTCGGCGTGGTGGCCGGCGCGGCGGAGGCCGGCCGGCTGGCCGACGCGACCGTGGTGGCCACGGGGCAGGGCTTCACCCCGTGCGCGGACGTCGGCCCGCTCGCCGACGCGCTGGCCGGGTTCGATCTGGTCACCGTCCGCGACGCCGCGTCTCGCCACCTGCTGGCGGGCACCGACGCGCCCGTCCATCTGGTGGGCGACGACGGCTGGCTGTCCCTTGCCGGCGGGGGCGGGATCGAGGCCGGCGACCACCCCGTCTACTCCGACGACCCCCACGCCGCCCGCGACCTCGTGCTGTGTGCGCAGTCGGATCTGGCGGAGCCGGAGGTCATCGCCGAGGCAGTCGCGCGGATCCTCGCCGCCTGGAAGATCCCGGGGGAGCGGATCACCGTGGTGGAGTCGATCCCCGGCGGGGACCGCGTGGTGTGGGACCTGGTGTGTGCCCGCGCCGACGCCGCCTCCGCCGCCGACGCCGCCTCCGCCGCCGACGCCGTCTCCGCCGTCGACGCCGCCGCCGACGCGGGGACCGTCGGTGGGGGCGACGACGACGAGGTGGGCCGCGCGCTCGCCGGTCTGCAACTGCCCATGGCGCGTTTCGTGCCGTTCCAGGAACTGTGGGCCACGGGACTGCCCGCACGGTCCGGGCAGGCATGGCTGACCACCCGTTTCCATCCGCACCTGTTCGCGGCCGCGCGCGGGGCCTCCGGGGTGGCACTCCGGAGCGGGTCGGCGTACTACGACGTCAAGCACGCGTCCCTGGCCGATGCGGGATCGCCGTGGGTCACCGTGAACGCGCACGACGTCGTCGTCGTCGACCCCCTGGTCCCACCCCTGCCGACGGCGGGCGGCTTCGACTCGTCGGCGGTGTCCGCGCTGATCGCCGCGGCGGAAGCGCTGGCCGACGAGGTGTACCCGCTGTGACGCCGCAGGACATCGACCTCGACGGGCGGCGCTTCGCCGGCGTGACCAATTCCGCCGACGGCGAGGTGGGGCAGGCGACGGTGTTCACCTACCGCCAGGACGGCGAGGTGATCTGGGCCGAGTACGGCGGCGGCGCCGTGGTCCGCGGCTACCTGGTGGGCACCCGCGCCGGGGAGGTGCTGCGCTTCCGGTACTCGCACCTGGGCACCGACGGGCAGACCTCGGGCGGAGTCTGCGAGTCGACGATCGAGGTGACGGGCGACGGCCGTGTGCGGTTCCACGAGTCCTGGACCTGGGAGTCGCGTCCGGGCTCGGGCACCAGCGTCGTCGAGGAGATCCGATGATCGGCTAGCGGTTTTCGGATCGCGACCGCGGCGGTACCGTCCCCACGACGGGCCGATGACACGGCCACCCGCGATCGCGAGAGGATCCGAAATGTCCGAGGACACCCGTTCGCCCGAGCAAATCGTCGCCGACCTCGTCGAGAAGTCGCCCATCTGCATGGTCACCACCACCGCGGCCGATGGCCGGCTCGAGGCCCGTCCGATGACGCGGCAGGACTCCGCATTCGACGGCCGGATCCGATTCCTCGCCCCGCGCGACGGTGATCTGGTCACCGAGGTCCGCGCCGACTCGAAGGTCAACGTCTCCGTGCAGTCCTCCGACGGATTCGTGTCCGTCTCGGGCCGGGCGGAGGTCGACGACTCCCGCGAGACCGTCGACCAGAACTGGAACGCTGCGACCGAAGCATGGTTTCCGGACGGCCCGGAGACGGCCGTCGGACTCGTCGTCCACGCCGACTCGGCCGAGTACTGGGACTCGAGCGGATCCACCATCGCGCACGTCGCGTCGTTCGTCCGCGCGGCGGTGTCCGGAGACGACCACACGCCCGATATGGGCACGAGCGGCACAGTGGAGCTGTGAGATGACGAACTCTTCCATGGCCGCGCACGACGCCGGCAGGCCCGGCCGATGAGCGCCCCCCGGGGCGATTCCGCTGCCGCACCTCGTGCGGTCCTGGTGATCGGAGCAACAGGCTACGTCGGCTCTCGGCTGGTCCCCCGGCTGCTGGCCGACGGGGCGCGTGTCTCGGTGCTCGTTCGTTCGCCGGACAAACTCGAGGACGTCCCGTGGCGGGAGGACGTCACCGTCCATAAGGGCGGTCTCGAGGACGAGGAGACACTGACGGCGGCGCTGAGTCAGGTCGATGTCGCCTGCCACCTGGTCCACGCCATGGGCACCTCGCCCGATTTCGTCCGCGAGGAGCGTGAGACCGCGCGGACCTTCGTCCGTGCGGCCGAGGCCGCCGGAATCGACCGGATCGTCCATCTGTCCGGCCTGCATCCGCCCGGCGAGGAGGATCTGTCGGACCATCTGCGCTCGCGCGTGGAGGTCGGGCGCATCCTCCTCGGGTCGTCCGTGCCGGCGCTGGTGCTGCAGGCCGGTGTCGTCATCGGCTCGGGATCGGCATCGTTCGAGATGATCCGGCACCTGACCAGTCGCCTGCCGGCCATGGTCACGCCGAGGTGGGTGGGCAACCGTATCCAGCCGATCGGCGTCGCCGACGTGATGCACTACCTGTCCGCAGCGGTCGGTTGTTCGATCGGGGACAGCCGCACGATCGACGTCGGCGGCCCCGACGTGCTGACGTACGGCGAGATGATGCAGGTCTTCGCCGAGGAAGCCGGGCTGCATCGACGGATCATGCTGCCGGTCCCGCTGCTGACGCCCACGTTGTCGGCGCTGTGGAGCGGGCTCGTCACGCCCCTTCCCCGGGGGTTGGCGGGCCCGCTGATCGAGTCGCTGCGCTCCGAGGCGATCGTTCATCGAGACGACGCGGAGTCCGTACTGGGAGCCCCTGCCGGCGGGCGGACCGGCTATCGAGACGCGGTTCGCCAGGCACTGCGGGTCCCGATCGGCCCGCGGAATCCGGCGAGCTGGCCGGAGGCCGACCCTCTCGGTGACCCGGCCACGCAGCTGCCCTCCGACGCAGACTGGGCCGGAGTCCGTCCCCCGGTGCTGTGGCAGGCGGGCAGCTGACGAGAACCACCATGGATGTCGCGTGCCGGACGACTACGGCTGAGTTGGTTCCCCCGGCGTACCTGTCGGAGCACCCTTGATGACCGCCTCGGACACCGTGCCCGGGCGGTACCTGCGAGCGCTACGCACCGGGGACGAGGACCCGACGGACCCGTCGGCACTGCGCCGGCGTCGGCTCATCGCGGTGATCGTCACGCTCGCCGTCGGAGTGATCGTCAGTGCCTGGGCGCTCCGGATCCCGGCTGGCGACCCGCTGTTCTATCCCGCCACGGCCGCACTGGCACTGGTGTGGTTGATCGGCGCGTTCGCCTCGGGCCCCGTCCACCTCGGCAGCGAACCGTATCGCCCCGGCCGGCGGCCCGTGGTGACCTCTGTCGGCATCGCGGTGGCGCTGGTGGCGCTCTTCTGTGCCGGCGCGCTCGTCGTCGCCCAGATCCCCGCGTTACGTGATCCAGTGGACGACCTCCTCGCGCACGGCACCCGCGGCAATCTCGTGGCGGTCGCCGCGCTCACCGCCGTCAACGGGATCGCCGAGGAGTGTTTCCATCGCGGCGCCGTCTACTCCGCCACGCAGCGGGTCCATCCGGTCATCATCACGACGATCGTCTACGCGGCGGTGACCGCGACCACCGGCATCCCGCTTCTTGTACTGGCCGCCGTGATTCTCGGTGTAGTTACGGCGGTTCAACGACGCTGTACCGGAGGCGTCCTGGGCCCGTGCATCACCCACGTCGCGTGGTCGCTGGTCATGCTCATCGCATTGGGGCCGCTTCTGGACGCCGCCTCAGCCCTCTAGTGCGTGGCTCCCCCAACTACGTGGTGACCAGCCGTCACCCCGGTACGCATTCCCTGCCGTGCACCAGGGGATGTGCTGACGGTAGTGGCGGCTCGTCAGCGGGGCCCGCTCGATCTTTATGCAAACTGTTGCATGAACGCGCGGGCGGACGTACCGTCGGAATCGATGCGTCAGTGCGCGCCTCCCGCCCCGAAAGGAAAGCCCGATGGCCCTTCCCCCAGTTCTCTCCGGCCCGATGACCGTCCCCGTGGTGGCCTCGCCGATGTTCATCTACTCCGGTCCCGAGCTCGTGGCCGCACAGTGCCAGGCCGGCGTGATCGGCTCGTTCCCGTCCCTCAACGCGCGCCCGCAGTCGCTGCTGGGCGAGTGGCTCGACCAGATCACCGAGAGCAACGCCGCCTACGCGGCGGCGAACCCCGGCGCGTATGTCGCACCGTTCGCGGTCAACCTGATCGTCCATCGCTCCAACGACCGGCTCGAGGAGGATCTCGCGACGATCGTCAAGCACGAGGTGCCCATCGTCATCACCTCGCTGGGCGCGCGTGAGGAGGTCAATGAGGCCGTGCACGCGTACGGCGGCATCGTGTTGCACGACGTGATAAACAACAAGTTCGCGCGCAAGGCCATCGAGAAGGGCGCCGACGGTCTGGTCGCCGTGGCGGCGGGCGCCGGCGGCCACGCGGGAACCCAGTCGCCGTTCGCGCTGGTGCAGGAGATCCGTGAGTGGTTCGACGGCCCGCTGCTGCTCTCGGGAGCGATCTCGCACGGGCGCTCGATCCTCGCGGCCCAGGCCGCGGGCGCCGACCTGGCCTACATCGGCTCGGCGTTCCTGGCCACCCAGGAGTCGCGGGCGACGGACGGCTACAAGCAGATGATCGTCGACAGCACCGCCTCCGACATCGTCTACAGCAACCTGTTCACCGGCATCCACGGCAACTATCTGCGCGGCAGCATCGAGGCGGCCGGTATGGACCCGGACAACCTCGCCGAGTCGGACCCGTCCGCGATGGACTTCGGCACCGGCGAGGCCGGTGATTCCAAAGCGTGGCGCGACATCTGGGGCGCCGGCCAGGGGGTGGGCGCGGTGACGGCGACCGTCACCTCCCGCGAGCTCGTGGACCGGCTGCGCACCGAGTACGAGTTGGCTGCCGGGGCGCTCTCGGCGACCGCCGCCGCCACCACCACGTGCTCGTCCGCACGCTGAGCGGATGTCCCTGAAGTTCGCGATCCTCACCTCGCTCACCGAGCGGGAGGGCAGCGGCATCGAACTCGCCCGCCGGTTCGACAAGTCCATCGGTTACTTCTGGCCGGCCACGCACCAGCAGATCTACCGGGAGCTCGACCGACTGACCACCGACGGCCTCATTCGCGAGCTGCCGCAGGAGGGCCCGCCGCGGCGCGGGCAGCCCAAGCGCTTCGCGGTGACGGCCGAAGGGCGGGGCCTGCTCGAGAACTGGGTCGGCGAACCGGACGAGCCGGAGCCGATGCGCTCGACGCTCGCCGTGCGGGTGCGGGCGGCCGCGGTGACCGGTAGGACGGACGAGCTCCGCCACGCCCTGGAGCATCACCGCCGGAGACGGAAGGACCTCCTCGAGCACTACCTCGCCATCGAGGAGAGGGACTTCCCCGCCGTGGAGCCCTCGGATGTGCGCGGGGTGCTCCAGTACCGGGTGCTCAACCTGGGCATCGAGGGGGAGCGGTCGTGGCTCGCGTGGTGCGACGAGACCCTCGGCGCACTGGACCGGCTCCAAGTGTGAGGGGGATGCCCTCACAGGGCGGACGCCCAATCGAGCGAATATGGGCAGGCTCCCGCTGTGGACGTCGAGAACGGGGATGTCGCACCGAGGTGATCGCGGCTTCACCGAGTAGCCGCCTCACACGTCACATGGACTGGTAGACGGCAGTCTCGAACTCGAGGAAGTTGTCGACGGCGGCCGGGTCCATGAACGGCAGGACCTGGCTGCCCCAGATTCCGGCGACGCCGGCCTCGCGGTCGATCC
>NZ_JBSHMJ010000056.1:0-14114 GCF_053645265.1 Dietzia sp. NPDC055343
TGTCGCAGTCGCCGGTTCGCTCGCACTTGCCCCTGTCGCCACTGCTGAGCCTGCGTCACCGTACTCCGTCACGGTGGTCGGCAGTACCGACGCAATTGACGGCCACGTTCAAGTGACGATCACGAAGCCCGCCGGACGTATGGGCTGCCAGGCATACGGCGTCCCCGCAGGATCAGCCAGCACCACTGACCGGGTGTTTAATGCCTCGTCGACTACCCTCCGCGACGCGACCACCTGGTCGTGGGGCTTCGTGCCCGTGCCCGACGGCGTATACGACGTTTACTGGGGTTGTCGCGACACCGAAGACATTTTGTGGGGAAGCTTCCCCGCGGTGCCGGAAGATCGGAGACAGGAGCCGGTTCGGAACGTCCGCGTGAGCCACAACCCGAACGCCACGGTGAATGTGGGAGATGGTGGTTCCGGTTCGATCGACGTCGGGTCCCTCACTTCGGGGTCTGCCGACGGAGGTTTTATCGGCAGCTAGCAGCGAGATACTTCCGGCTATCGACAGCCCTCCCACGTGTCATCGTGCGAGGGCTGTCTCTGTCATACGGAGAGGCTTAGCCGTACCGAAAGACGCTCCGATCTCGGCGTACAGACGCCAGACGCCCTACCAGGCTCAAGGGGTGGGAACATGCACGAGCACACCGCCGCGCGAACCAGTAGTTAAAACCCCGGCGGGATCCGGTGGCCCCGAAAGACGCGATCGCCGGCCCTCACCGGCAATGCTGCTGGCTCCCGGACACAGGCGCTCAGGCCTCCAAAGACTCAATCGGCAACGCGACTTACGCGTACTGGTAACCCTGCGTATCAAGGTTGGGCGTATACGAGCTGAGTCAGGCTGTGGTTCAGCCGAGGGGCCTGACATCGCGAGCGTGGTCACGGCCTTGGCAGCAACGCCGATCGCGGGCACCATGGCGCGTGCGCCGATCTGCTCGGCCAGGGGCGCGCAGCGGGACCGTGCTGCTTCATCTGTCGGAGAACGCAGCGCGGCACCGGCACCACTGCGCATCCGGCTCGGGCATGTTCCCCCGCGAAGGGCTGGGGCAGTCAGTTCCGGCCTTCAGAGCGACGCGGGGGAGGGAATCGAGGACGCGTGCTCGGCGGCATGTGGGGATGCGACTGAGGGTCTGCGCTGGCGCTGGCCTAGACTCAGCACTGAGCGGGGACGGTTGTCCACGCTCCTGGTCGATCCATCCAGGAAGGTTGGGACATGTTCTTCAGGGCTCGGGCCAGCCTGTAAGTGGCGAGTAACAGGACCGCGCTGGAACGTCGCGCGGTCCTTTGTTCTGCCCACTCGCCCGCTCATTCCTGAGGGAAGTTCATGTCTTCTACCGATTCCTCTTCTTCTCTGCGATCCTCGCTACCACGGCCCAGGTGGCCATTGCTATTGTCCAATGCCTTGGATGCCGCTGGGCGTCGGGGTGTCGACTTCGTAACTGATGTCTTGGCGGTACTGGTTCTTGGAGCCAGTGCTGCGCAGATGGGTTTGCTCAACGCCATCGGAACACTGGCATTCCTCGTGCTGGGGATCCCGATTGGGGTCCTGGTCGACCGCTCGCCCACGGTGCGGCTGCTCGCTGGCTCTGGCCTGGTCCGAGCAATGCTGCTGGCGACGGTGATCACTGCCCTGGCACTGGACTCGCTGACCATGGTCCACTTGTACCTGGTCGCTGGGTTAGTCGGCACCACTACGGTCGTCACCGAGACCACACAGACTGCCATTGCCCCTCGAGTCGCCGGACAGGACGCGGTGGCCGCCCTGGAGATGCTCGATCCTCCACGCGATGAGTTCCCGCCTCGCCCCGACGAGACCTGTCACTATTACGAGGCGGAAATCAGCTTCTTCGAACGAGTCGACGTCCACGTCGTCTGCTTCGCCTCCGACCAGGTCAGCAGGATCGGAACGGTTCCCGCGCCATGACCCCGGAGGATCGCACCGACACCCCGCCGATCCGTGTCCTGATCGCGGATGACGACCAGCTCGTCCGCACCGGCGTCGCCGCTATTCTCGCCTCCGCCACTGACCTTGACATCACCGCCCTCGCCAGCAACGGCCACGAGGCCGTCGACGCCGCGGCAACACACCGCGTTGACGTCGCACTGCTGGATATCCAGATGCCACGACTCGACGGCATCGGAGCTCTCCGTGAGATCCGGCACCGACTGCCCGAGCTTCCGATCGCCATGCTCACCACCTTTTCCGACGACCATCTCATCGCCGATGCGATCAACGCCGGCGCCCTCGGTTTCCTCCTCAAGTCCGACGAACCTCAGCAACTCATTGCCGGCGTCAGGGCCCTCGCGCACGGCGGAGGCGCGTTCTCCCCTCGAGTCGCCCGCTGGCTCGCCGCCGAGCAACGAGCGGGCCACCGCACCCGAACCGCGCGAGACGAACTCACTGCCCTGCTCACCGAGCGCCAGATCGAGCTCCTCACCCACATCGCTCGCGGACTCTCCAACGCCCAGATCGGCAGGGCCATGCATCTGTCCGAAGGCACCGTCAAGCAATACGTCTCCCAGCTCTTCAACACCCTCGGCATCGACAACCGTGTCCACGCCGCCATCACCGCCTACCGACATGGACTCATCACCTGAAGCCGACCCTGACCACACTAATGGTGGGTAGTGGCGCACTCGAGAGCATGGTCATCGTCGGCATCTAGATGGCGGTCGTCTACAGCGGCGCAATCTTTTAACCAAAGTGGACAGCGCGTCCGCGATCAGTCCCCGCTCCCCTGATCGTCGAAGGCAGTAGCGTCGTGACGGTTTCGATGCGCGTGATGATCGCGAGGGATGGCTACAAGCACCTCCTGCGCACGGTCGCGGCCAAGGACGACGACCGCGAGCCAACCCCGTAGGGCCGGCAAAGTAGTTGCGTTTCGATCGGGTAGTTTCTGCGGTTCCCAGATTACGGGCTTAAGGGTCGTTCGTGCTGTCCGCACAGGCCTCAGTCAACCTGCGTCTCGATGCAGTAGCGTCGCAGTTCTGCGATCATCGCGGTCTTGGGGGTGCTGACGAAGCGGAACGCATGGCTGAAACGGACGCGCATTCCTCCAGCCTCGAGGTAGCCGTCGCAGGAAGCGCGTCGTCCGTGGGTGACGACAGAAATGACCTCCACCCGCTCGGGAGAACGGCGGGCGCACCTCTCGGGCTGCACTGGGGCCGCTGTGTGTGGATTTCTCGATGAGCGTCCAGCTCATGTCATCGGCAAGCCACTCGGAGAGGGCCTCCAGCTCTCCCTTGGCCCGGTTCACAACGAAGTCTCCGTCAACGCACTTCCGTGAAGACTCATGGTGCTATGGCTCGATCCGATGCGCCCGGCCTTTCTCCGCGATCGGCACGCACATTTCGATGGGTCTATCAGGCTCCCAGCTGACCTGTCCTTGGTAGATGATGCCGAGTTTCCCGGTGGCGCCGTCTCGCTAGTCGGCCATGGCGAAGCAGTGTCGCCGCCGTGTTGCTCCTGCTCACGTCTCACAACTCACATCGAGTCGCCGCTCGCCCATGAGCCGAACTTCGGGGACGCTGCTGTACCACGCATGATGAGAATCACGCAGGGCACGTAGAGTGCTGCGGCGCAGAGCCAGAGGAAGCCGTCGGCGTTGATGTAAGTGAGCGCGAAGATCGTTGTGAAAGCGACCGGTCCGAAGATCGATGTGACGCTGTTGATGCTGGCGAGCACACCCTGGAGGCGCCCTTGGTGCTGTTCATCGACGCGCTGGGAGAGAAGGGTTTGCAGAGCGGGGAGGCCGATGCCACCGATCCCCAGTGCCGCCAAGATAGGCGCCATGGAAAATGCGTCAGTGACAATCGCCAGGCCTACGAGACCCAAGGCGTCGGTAACACACCCGATGATGACTGTTTTTGCCTCACCGATCCACTCCACGATGCGGCCAGTAAGGAGGGCCTGCACGAGAACCTGTACGATCCCGAAGACGGACAGGGAGATTCCAACTTCGACGGGACTCCAGTCGAGGCGGTGTTCAGTAAACAGCACCCAGGTCGCACCTGGAGCCTGCCCAATGAATTGAACAAGGCCGAATGCGACTAATAGGAAGGTAATCCCAGGCACCGCGCTGAGGCCGGGGCGACCACGATGCTGAGCGAGCGACGCAGAGCGCGCAGGGGAATCAGGACGGGTCTCGCGTAACAAGATAAAGGTGAGTGCCAGATTGCTCGCTGAGAGAAGAGCAGCGAGCAAAAACGGCAGATGTGGCGAGATGGCACCGAACAGTCCACCCATGGCTGGCCCCGCGATCATTCCGCCGCCATAGCAGGCACTGAGTAAACCGAAACGCTTGGCGCGCTGGTGGGGTGGCGTGATGTCGGCGATCACGGTGGCGGTGACCGCATTGGTCGCTCCGGTTATCCCAGCCACTGCACGGGCGATATAGAACACCGACAGAGCGGATGTCGTGGCGAGCACGAGATAGTCGACGGTCGCACCGGCCAGGGAAACAAGCAGCACCCGGCGGCGGCCGAATCGGTCCGACAGTGTTCCCAGTACGGGGGCAAAGATGAACTGCATTACCGCGTAGAGCGCGATCAGCACTCCGACGTTCAGCGGAACCGCATCAGCGGTGACCCCTGCCTCGTGTAGCAGTGCGGGGAGAATCGGCATCACCAGGCCCATGCCGGCGGCGTCGAGGCTAGCCGTGATGAGGACCGTGGCCAACGAGCCACGAGCGGAAGTGAGAGATGACACCTTATCAACGATAAAGTTATCGATGATAAAGTGCAAGCATGGCTCAGAAACAAGCGCGACTCGATCGTGCAGCAGTCTTGCGCGGTGCGAGGCATGTGCTCAATAACACGGGGATCGACGGTTTCACCACGCGGGCGCTGGCTGCGCATCTGCGGGTGCAGCAGCCAGCGCTCTACTGGCACTTTCGGACAAAGGGCCACCTGCTCGGATCGCTCGCAGCTGATGTGCTTGATCGCGAACACCACGCCTCACTCCCAGAGTCAGGGGAGCGCTGGGACGACTTTCTCCTGCGCAACGCGCGGAGCTTCCGGACAGCGCTTCTGGCAGTCCGGGATGGAGCACGGCTGCACGCAGAGTTTCACCGTCAAAAGAGTGACCAGATGCCAGCGGGCTCGGATGCCCCCGAAAGTCAGATCGAGTTTCTCGTGTCCGAAGGATTCGCTGAGGTCTCTGCGGTCCGAGCTCTCATGGCTATCAGCCGCTATACGGTCGGTTTCGTACTAGAAGAACAAACAGCGCTCGACAACGGATGTGAGCCTGTCGATCAAGACCTAGATTTCGAGTTCGGGTTAGTTGCAATGGTTGAAGGGCTGGCATCAAAGCGATGAGGGATGCTCGCGCTTTGGGTCTCTGCGTCAGTAAGGTCAATCCTTTCCCGCTCCCGCAGCAGCTCCTCCGCGATACTGACGTTTTGCTCATGGCTACGGAGCTCACTAACGAGCAAATCAGGGACCGTATGCATGTCGCGTCGCGATCGCGGAACGGCACATCAGCAGCATCTTCACCATGCTCGACCTTAACGAGCGCACAGGAAACAAGCGCGTCATCGCCGTCCTCGAGTACCTCAAGAACTAAGCGTCGAGTGCGTGACCGGCGCGATGACCATAGGTAACGGCGGTTTAGCATCGGTGCCGCATCTTGACACGACTCAATCCGCGACAGCTAACCTCCGCATATGGAGTTCGACGGAATGGAGATCCCCGACGATATCGAGGTCACGGTCTGGGGGAGCAACGAGCACCGGCTCTGTAACGTCTGCCGCGCAGAATGCGACCCCGAGCCGAGCGGCGCCGACGGGTACGGCGTGTGAATCGTCTACGTCTGCCGCGACCACGGAGTCCAATCCGTCGTGGACCCATTCGAGCATCTCCGTTGAAGCGCGCTCTTCGCTATCTCCCTGCATTGACGCAAACATCGCGCTCTCCGCCTTCCGAGGGTAGATCCCAAGATCTGCGGCGCACCTGCCCAGTGTGACGATCTCGATCAGGGTCATGACCGCTGGGGACGGGTACCGGTACCTGCTGAACGCAGTTGTCGCTGGCGACGGGGATCGCGATGCGTCGTCAGCGCTGACAAGGTACTACCTTGAAGCAGGAACGCCTCCCGGCATCTGGCTCGGGGCCGGCCTCCCAGGACTCGCCGGAGAGATCGCCGTCGGTGCCTCGGTGAGCGAGGAGCAGTTACGGCGCCTCATGGGGCACGGGCAGGATCCGAACAGCGGCGAGCAACTGGGGCGTCCGTACCGAAAGTTTGCCACCGCGGGCGAGCGGACGCAGCGCCGCCTCGATCAGCTCCCGAAGTCCCTTACCGCAGGTGAGCGTACCGCGCAGCAAGCGCTGATCGAGGCGGAGGAAGCACAGAAGCCAACGAATGCGCCGGTCGCAGGGTTCGATCTCACGTTCTCGGTCCCGAAGTCCGTCTCGACCCTCTGGGCAGTTGCCGACGGCGGCACGCAAGCACTCATTGCCCAAGCTCACCACGCAGCGATCCGAGACATGATCGCCCTACTCGAGCGCGACGTCGCGATGACCAGGGTCGGCGCGAAAGGGGCGCGTGGCGCCGTCGCGCAAGTCGACGTGCGGGGTGTGATTGCGACTGCCTACGATCATTACGATTCTCGGGCCGCGGATCCACAACTCCACACGCACATTGTCGTCGCCAACCGCGTGCAAGCAGCTCATGACGGGAAGTGGCGCACGCTCGATTCTCGCGCTATCCACGCCGCCGTCACCGGCCTATCGGAGCATTACAACGCGGTCCTCTCGGACCATCTCACTCAGATCCTCGGCGTCGGGTGGGAAGCCCGTGAGCGCGGTGCGGGGCGCTCCACGGCGTGGGAGATCGTTGGCGTGCCGCAGGAGCTGATGGACGAGTTCTCTTCCCGTACTCGCGATATCGAGCAGGTCAAAGACCGGCTGGTCGACGACTACGTCTCGAAGCACGGGAGGCAGCCGTCCCCGAAGCTGGTGTGGCAGTTCCGGCAGCAGGCCACGCTCGAGACTCGGCCCCCGAAGCAGCAGCACTCTCTCAGCGATCTCACCTCCCAGTGGCGAGAACGCGCGACCGCGTTGCTGGGTGAGGACGCGCCAACCTGGGCGTCGGCACTGCTCGCCGGTAGTGAGCACGAACCGTTGCTGCGGGCAGACGATATCCCGTTGGAGGATCTCGAGGAGGTCGCCGAGGTCGTGGTGCAGCAGGTCGGTGACCGGCGAGCGACGTGGAAACGGTGGAACCTCCACGCGGAGGCCGTGCGACAGACGATGGCTCTCCGCTTCGCGTCCGCGAACGACCGGGACGTCATCACCCAGCAGATCGTCGATGCCGCAGAACGGGTCTCGCTGCGCCTCACTCCGCCCGAGCTCGCGAAGAGCCCCTCGCTGTTTCGTCGCGCGGACGGGTCGAGCGTGTTCCGACCCAAAGCCGGAACGGTGTTCTCCTCCGAGCAGGTGCTCGCGGCAGAAGACCGACTCCTTGGCGCGTCGAATGATCGGTCGGCGCCGACCGTACCGCTGGCATGGATCGAGGACGCTGCCAGAACGAAGAACCGCGACGGGCACACCCTGTCGGTGGACCAGGAGCAGGCGATCGCGAAGATCGGCGTCTCCGGCCGCGTCCTCGACGTACTCGTCGGCCCCGCAGGGACTGGGAAGACCACAACGATGCGTGCCCTGCGCCGAGCCTGGGAGCGACGCTACGGGCCAGGCTCGGTGACCGGGCTCGCGCCCTCGGCCGCTGCCGCCGACGTCCTCGCCGGGGATCTGGAGATCGGGACGGAGAACACGGCGAAGTGGCTGCATGAGCATCGCCTCGGGAAATGGAACCTCACGCGCGGACAGCTCGTCATCATCGACGAAGCCTCCTTGGGTGGCACGTTCGCGCTCGATGCCATCACCAGTCACGCCCAGCAGGTCGGCGCGAAAGTGCTGCTCGTGGGCGATTGGGCGCAACTCGCAGCGGTGGACGCGGGCGGCGCGTTCGGGATGCTCGTGCGTGACCGCGGCGACGCCCCGGAACTGGTCGATGTGCGTCGCTTCCGAAACGACTGGGAGAAGCAGGCGTCCCTGCAGTTGCGGATCGGCGACACCGACGTCATCGATACCTACATTGCGCACCAGCGCGTCACGCCGGGCGGATATGACGAGATTCTCGAAGCCGCCTACCAAGCCTGGCGCACAGACCTCGCAGCGGGAAAGAGCACGGTGCTGATCGCGGAAACCCTCGACACGGTCTCTGCGCTCAACACCCGCGCCCGCACCGACCGAATCCTCCAGGGCGACGTCGCTGTGGACGGCGTCAAACTCCATGACGGCAACGAAGTTTCCCGCGGAGATCTCATCATCACCCGCGAGAACAATCGGCGCCTCTCGCTCGGGCGAAGCTGGGTGAAAAACGGCGACCGCTGGCACGTCGCCCATGCGAACGACGACGGATCCCTCACCGTGCGGCGGGCAGGATCGAAGCGGCGCACCACGATCACGCTGCCCGTGAGCTACGTCGCCGAGCACGTCGACCTCGGCTACGCCGTCACCGCGCACCGTGCCCAAGGGGCCACCGTCGACACCGCACACGCGGTCGTCCACTCACCGGAAGTGACCCGAGAATCCCTCTACGTCGCGATGACCCGCGGCCGCGAATCCAACCGCGTCTACGTCGCCACCGACGAGCATCACCTCGAGGAGCATCAGCACCGTGAGGACCTGCAGAACACCGCCCGGAGCATCCTCTACGGGATCCTGCAGCACCCTGGCGCAGAGCTCTCCGCACACGACACGATCACCGTGGAGCAGGACTTCTGGGGCTCACTCGAGCAACTCGCGGCCGAGTACGACACCATCGCACAAGTCGCCGGACAGGAACGCTGGATCGCCCTCCTGCACGCCGGAGGCCTCACGGCGGAGACGATCGACGAGCTCGTCGAGACAGACGCCTTCGGGATCCTCACCACCGAGCTGCGCAGGCTCGAAGCCGACGGGCACGACATCGACAGTCTTCTCCCGCGCATCATCCAGGTTGGAGGACTGGACGAGGTGCAGGATCTCGGGTCGCTGCTGCGTTACAGGCTCCAGCGCATCACGGCGGCCTACCAGCCTGCTCCGCAGCGGACCGCCAGGATGATCGCCGGCCTGGTCCCGCGCGCGACCGGGATCACCGATCCCGCGATGAGGCAAGCCCTCGACGAGCGGGAGCAGCTCATGGAGCAGCGCATCGATGCCCTGGTCGAGAAGCTCCTCAAGCAGCCAGAGCCCTGGTTGACGGGACTCGACGAGACCGCTCCCGCAGAGGGTGAGGCTGCGGCACGGGCGGTCATTGCGTACCGCGACCGGTGGGGCGTCACCTCGAGCAGCCCACTCGGAGCGGTGCCCGGCGACGATGCTCAGCGCGTCGACTACGAACGCGCCCAGGGCGTGCTCGTGAGCCTTCAGCAGACCGAGCACTCCCCGGAGGAAGTGCGGTCCAGACGGAGTCAGAGGCGGTCGATTTCCTGATGTATGCGGCCGATATTCTTAGTGCATGACGCCAACGAACCGCGCGCGGATCTCTCGCCAGACGCGCTCAAACGTGTTCGATTGGCTCTCGCTTTCCGAGTACGACTGGTCGGGGCGGCTGCAGCATCCGCAGTTCCTCGCCCGGCTCTACGACTTGGAGGAGCTGCCGAGCAGAGACCACAGGTACCGCACTGCCAGCGGCGACATCTACCAGCACATGGTGAACAACTGGGACTGGGAGGATGACTGGGTCTTCAACGACGACCGTTTCCAGCTTCGTAACGGCAGCGACGAGACGTTCCTCAACTTCTTAGCCGAGACAGTCCATCCCATTGTCCGCGACGATCCAGACGCCGCTGCCGCGATGGTCGCTGCCTACAATGACACCCTCCGCCGAGATGGGTATGAGCTCATCGAGACAGACCGTTTCGGAGATCGCATCATCTATGGCTGGCGTCAGATTTCCGCGTATTACGCCCCAACCGAGCTAACGCTCGCCAAGACGCCCGACCTCACCGAGAACTCTGTGCTGCGCCGTCACCTCGATCTAATCAACCGCGACCTCAGCTCAGATCCCGCTGCGGCGATCTCCTCCTGCAAGAACCTCCTCGAGAGCCAGTGCAAGATCGTGCTCACGGATCTGGATATCGAGTTCTCCGAACGAGACGAGCTCCCGGCTCTTTTCGCAAGCACCGCATCGGCACTCGCGATCAATGCCGACGCGGTAGACGGCAGCAAGCGCGGCAGCGACGCCCTCCGCAAAGCGATGCGCGCCCTCTCCACTCTCGTGCAGTCCGTCGCGGAGGCACGCAACTCAATCGGCGACGGGCATGGCTCCGTCAACGAGAGCCCCGCGACTCCACGACATGCACGCCTCGTGTTCAACTCGACTGTTGCAGTCGCGCAGTTCATCGCCGACACCTGGCACGAAACCTCCCATGAGCAAAAGGCTGCGCTGGGCTCCTCCTTCTGACGCTTCTCCACTCCAATCCGCAAGCGGAACTCCACCGCTCTTCCGCACTCCAACCGAGCAGCGTAGACTGCGAAATGGCAGGACAGACCACGCGCGAAGCCTGACGTCGGGCGGAGCAGACCGCCCCAAGAAGCCTCGGGGCACTCACCACACAGGACCAGCCACATCGAAGTGCTCCCGTGTGAAAAGTGAGGCCATCATGAATCTCATGCAGCGTCTGTGGAACGCCAGCGTCCGCACCCGCATCTTCCTGCGCCGCCGCAGCCGTACTTGTCATGCTGACACCTATCGAGGACAGCAGACACTGACCCAGTGCGCTCCGGTGGCCACCACTTCGTGCCACCGGAGCGCGCTGACCGCGGCGGCATGCCCGGGCGCATGTCGTGCCCTGGGTTCGGTTCCGTGGTGAGGACGAGCCGCGGGCGCGGGCATCTGTTGCTGGACATCCAGCAGGCCGACGGCCAGACCATCCTGGTGTAACTGAACGCGAGCATGGCTGGGCAGATCGTGGTGGTCGCCGGCTATCGCTGGTCGCCCGCGTGGCGGGCCGCATATCGGGCCCACGGTTCTGCGGACTTTTCGGCGTGGAGGAAGGCGACGTGGTGGCTGTAGCCGAGTGCGTCGGCGACTAGCGACGGTGGGCATTGGAGGACGAGCTCGCCGAGGGCGCTGTTGCGGGCGCCGAGGAGGTTCACGCCGAGGGCTCGCAGTCTGTCCATCACGGTGTTGGGGTGGAGGTGTCGTCCGGCGAGGATGCTTGGGAACATCCAGGGGCTGTCCGTCCCTGCCGCTGTCCGGAGGTTGGGCCGAGCATCGCGGTGCTGGCGGATCATGTTGGCGAACGGCTCAGGCACGTCCACTGGATGGCGGCCGAGCTGGATTCTCATGCCGTGAGGGCTCTCGGCGATGGCCTCGGTCGTCAGAGTGACGACTTTGACCAGTGGTTGCGCGTAGAGGAGCAGGAGCATGCCGGCGACGCGGTAGGGGAGTGACTCGCTGGTCCCGGTGAGCAATTCGCGGATCCAGGCAAGTCTCTGCTCCTGGCTCAGGGACGGGCTCGATCGGGGAGTGCGATGCGCGACCGTGACACCGGTGTTCAAGCGGGACTTCTTGGCGAGCTGGAAGAAGTTCCTGATCATGGTGCGAGTGGTCGGTCCGCCTGCCAGCCACTCGTCGGCGTCTTGCTGGGTGCAGGTCGCGGCGGTGCGGTGGTGTGTCTGGTGCAGCCAGGTCAGGAACTTGACTGTCTCGGTGATCTCTTGCTTCGCTGAGTGCACCGGGCCGCGCGTGTTGGCGCCTGCTTCGGATTTGGCGCGGATGTTGCGTAGGTGGTGCCAGGTCGCGAAGTGCTGGACGGGCTGACGGACCTCGGCGGGGAGCCCTTCTAACTTGACGGCGATCCACTCCTCGAATCGGTGCAGGTAGGCATCGCGGTAGGGGAGTAGGCCGTGATGTTGCAGGAGTGCTCGGATGTGTTCGGTCGGCTTGCCGGGAACGGCGTCGAGGCCTTCGTGGGAGATCGGGATCGTGCCGTCGCCAAGGCCACGCAGGAGCGTCTGGACCTTGGGGGATCGCTTCCAGACGAGGATCGACTCGGGTCGCTCGGATGCGCATAGCGCGTCGACCAGACCGCGCAGAGCGGGGTGTTCCGGCTCGCCGCCGAGGACCTGGTGGAGGTCGGCGCGAAGCGCACATCGGGCGCAGAGCCGCCCTCGGTGATGCCCGGCTTCGGTGTCGCAGCTGTCGCAATGGAAGTCGTGGGGGATCTCCGCGCAGGTCGCGCAGATCGGACCGCCGCCGGCGCTTGCGGGTCCTGGTAGCAGGCGGTCTTGGAGGCACTCCGGGCAGACGCCTCGGGTGTGGACGGCGTTGTAGTAGCAGATGTTGCAGAGCCGGCCCTCCGGCCATGTGACGGCGACCCGCGGGATCTTGCGGCCGCAGCGTGCGCACGGGTTCCCGGTCGTCGAGGTGATGCGTGGACGACCCTGGATGGTGGAGCGGGGGGACAGGCCTGCTGGTCCTCGACTCGCCACGGCAGCCATCCCTACTCGTCGAGAATGTTCGCGCGCCGGGGTCGAACTGATCGGTCGAGGCTGACGACGTTGGAGCCGGGCTCGGTCGCGGTCTTCCGGCGCCGGACGTCCGCGGCGGTTGTCGTGACCAGATCGGCTGGTGTGCACTCGAAGATGTCGCAGAGTGCGGCGATAACTTGGAGCGAGACGCGCTCCGGCCGCTGATTGACGAGGCGGTAGACCTGCGGTCGGGAGAGCGTGATGTCCCGTTCGCCGAGCAGCGGGATGAGATCGGTCGTGTTGTGCAGACCTCTGGCCGCCATCAGCTCGGCCAGGCGCCACTGGTAGTCGACCTTGCGTTTCATGGTGTTCCATCCTTCGTGGTGCGGGCCAGGGCCTCGTTGACGGTCCTGTCGAGAGCGCTGCGGAGCGTGCTGCGCCGGAACTCGTCGCCGACGAACTGGTAGATGCCGGTCGTCGAGGCGTACTCGTGCCCCATCTGGTCCTGGACGAACCGTGGGTCCCAGCCAGCCTCCAACAGATGCGTAGCGTAGGAGCGTCGGAACGAGTGCAGATCGAGCCCGTCCGAAAGTCCGAGCTCGTCGCAGTAGCGGCGTAGCCGGCGCAGCAGCGCCGGTTCTCCGACCAGGCCGCCGCGTTCGCTGGGGAACAGGTCGAGTGTGTCGGGCTCACCGCGACCGTTGGCGAGCCAGTCCTCGAGGATCGGAGGCGTCCATCGCCAGACGGTGAGCACGCTGCGGGGTTTGTAGGGCGAGGAGCGCTTTGACTTGCCGTAGCGGACCTTGCAGACGCCGAACCGGCCGAACTCGCGCGCATGCGGGTTGCGGGCGAAGTCGACGAGCTGCAGGTGTCGCAACTCGTTGAAGCGGAGGCCGTAGGCGTAGGCGATCTTCATCATGACCGCATCGCGATAGGCCGCCTGCCAGCCCTTGCGTCCCGACCGCCCCATGCGTTCGACCTCATCGTCGGCGTAGACGAAGAGTCGATCGAGCTCGGACCGCGTGTAGGGACGCTTCGTGGGTCCGCCGTCGTACTCCTGGACGTGCGGTGCGGAGTTCCAGTCGAAGAAGACCTGCGCCGGGTGGGTGCCGAAGTACTGCTCGCAGACCCGGTCCCATCCGTAGTCGGGGTTGCTGACGTAGCTCGTGAACGCCCGAAGCGCAGAGTGGTAGCTGCGCAGCGTGGAGCGAGAGACGTGTCGGACGGTGCGCAGGTCGGCCGAGAACTCCTCGACCATCGCCGGCGTCCAGTTCCACGGATCCTCGTTCATGTGCTCAACGAACCGGCGCACACAGCGCAGCCGCTGCTCGATCGTCGCGAACTGCAGGTTCCTGGAGAGCTGCTGGTTGCGCCAGCCGTCCAGCATGAGCTGGAGCACCTGCTCCTCGGGCCGAAGGACCGGCAGCGAGGGCACCACCGAGACCCGACCCACACCGTCGACGTGCATCCGACACCTCGTTCCGCGGTTGCATCCAATGAGTCAATGATGCATCCGATGAGACGCCAAGGGTATACGTGCTGGTCAACGGCGTGTCTGCGGGCTCTGTTGCAAAGATTGGCGGCAGTCAGAGGTAGGCTGTCGCTCTGCGCCGATCAGGCGGCTGCTGCGAAATGGTGGTTGAGCATGCCCATGG
>NZ_JBSHMJ010000057.1:0-12627 GCF_053645265.1 Dietzia sp. NPDC055343
CATGCCTTCAATGGCAAGCGGTCTGGACAGATACTTCTTGAATCGGCACGGTGTCATTACGGGCGGGGGCCAGAACAACGTCCCTGGACATCACACCTAGGCCCCGTCACGGCGCTGGCGATGTTCGTGGCCTCGCGCGGAACCCTCGTCGGAGCGCTGGCAGCCGCGGCATGGTGCGCCGTCGTCGCCGCAGTCCTGATCTGGTGGTCCCTGAGCCTGAGCACAGGCAGGCAGCGCCACGCGTGGTTCGCAGCCGCCCTCGTGGTCGCCACCGTATTGATCACCGGAGCACTAGCAACTGCACTGCTGTGGCCATCCCTTTTCTTCGTGGGAGCCATAGTGGCTATCTTCGCGGGCAACATCGCCGGCGCCATGACGGTGTACCTGTTCCTCTCCAGGTCCCACGCAGCTGCCATCAGTAGAGATGAGCAGGTAAAGACCGCCGCCGGCACGCCTCACCGGGCGCGTTGGTGCGCCGTGTTGGCAGCCGGCCTCCTCGCGATCGGCGTGGCTGCGGCTTACGCTGCCACACCCGTCCCGGCCCCACCGGCCGATGCTGTGGCCCGCACGGGCCCTGCCCCGGAGGCGATACCCGAGAACACGCCCGATCCGCAGCCCCTCCCCGCGCCCGGGTCGCAAGAACAACCGGTACCGTCCCTGCCCACGGCCGGGCTCCCCCCATGCGGTCCCGCCACCATCACCGTCGCCCTCACCGGCTGGGAGTTTGCCAGCGGCGACTCGGCAGCCACGCTCGTAGCGCACAACGTCGGGCAAAGCGCGTGCGCGCTGCGCGGCCACCCATCACTCCATATCACCCAAGGCGGACAGGATCTCAACATTCGTCACCGCTCACTTGAGGCGTACCGGCTTCCGGTTACGCCCCCGGCACATGGCCTCGGGCTCATGCCAGAAGAGCGGGCAGAAGCAATTGTGTTCTGGCGTGGCTACCGCGATGCGGCCGACCCCACGACCCCACAACGCGTCGAAGTTATCTTGTTCGACGGCGCCGACCCCATCCCAGCGCGGATCGAAACCGACGAGGGTAGCAGCATCGGGCCCGCCCCGTTCGACGTGGTCGCTGCGGCCGAAATTGAAACAGGTCCATGGACTCCGGCCCAATGACACCCATCATCGAGCAGGCCAGCCGTTCGACCATCCACTGGGATCCGACCTTGCAGTTCGACCCTGAACCTCCCCCAAGCCGCCGAGCAACTGCGGGCCAGCGTGGTGATTGCGTGGTCTCGCTACAGCACCGCCACGAAAGCCACATCCTCCGTTAACAGAGGCACTGACAGGACTGGTTGAATTTGCGGTGGTCAATTCCCTCTTCCGAATTTGACGCATCTGCGATAACTGAGCGAGGTGCACCGACCGGAGTCCGGCGCGGGGACGTCTGTCTCGCAAAACTGTAGGTAGAAGAGACGGCAAGGCCGGTCGTGTTGTCCGTTTGGCGCCGACCGTGGACTCGCCGACGGATGCTGCTATGTTCTCGTTCATGGGCAATTTGATTTGCGGGTTCGCTGCGGCGTACTCGCTTGCTGTTCGCGACCGCCGCGCCTGACGGCGCGCTTCGCTGAACGCTTTAGCGCGTCGCCTGACGGCGCGCTTCGCTGAAGCCCATTCGTGGAGCAGGCAGCGATCCGGCATGCAACTGTCGGACCGCGTCATCCCACCGACGGTTAATAACATCGATGACCGAGTACCAGGACCGTTCTAAATCGACTACAATTCTTGGAGCGCGATCATGCCCCGTTCAACCCATGGCGGCCGACACGAACTTGGCCAGAACTTTCTCGTTCATGGCCCCACCCTCGAAAAGATTGCCGCAATCGTCGCAGCTACGCAGGGGCCGATTCTTGAAATCGGTTCCGGCAGTGGCGCACTTACTCGGCACCTGGCACGCCTTCAGAGGCCGCTTACCGCGATCGACATCGACGAGCACCGGGTCGCTAAGCTGCGCCAGCGCATGCCCGGTGTGGCGGTCAAACAGGCCGACGTCCTCGCTTACCCGCTCACCACCCCGGTAATCGTTGGAAACGTTCCGTTCCACATCACGACGCCGATCCTGCGCCGGCTGCTCACCACCGGGACGTGGCAGCAGGCTGTGCTGCTCACCCAATGGGAAGTGGCCCGCAGACGTGCCGGCGTCGGGGGCTCCACATTGCTGACTGCTCAGACCGCACCCTGGTTCACTTTCGCCTTGCACGGACGCGTGCCATCCACGGCCTTCCATCCGAGGCCAGGCGTGGACGGCGGCATTATCCACATCATCCGCCGCCCCACTCCATTGGTTCCCGTTGTGAAACGACAAGCGTACGAGCGGTTCGTGCGCGCGATATTCACCGGCCGCGGCGGAAGCCTTGAGCGCATCGTGCAGCAGGCCACACAAGCGCCGCGCAACCACATCCGAGACGCGCTGAGGAAAGCAGAAATCAACTCGCGAGCCCTTCCACGTGATCTTCGCCCCGAGCAATGGGCAGCACTTTGGGGCGACCTGTGCCGATGACTTCAGTCCTCTGTCGCGAATGATCTTGCTCAACGCAACTTGCTGGCGCGACATATCTACGGGACGACCGGACTGGCTCGGAGCCTTCTGATCATGCCCCTCTAGCTGCGTCGTAATGGAGGATCATCTACTGCGACACATGTCAGATGCACGTTCGACCGGTTGAAGACAGCCGTCAGCGTGAAGATGGCCGCGGAGGAGGCGGCGGGGTGCCGGGAGTTGCGGGTGATTTGCGGCCAAGCGTCTCGTTGACAAGTGAGTATCGGTTTCGGACCTTCTCGCGTCCGAAGCCTGAGCTTCCGGCGTTGGAGATGAGCTCCTTGTTGACGATGAGGAGCCTTCGCTCGACAAGCTCTCGTGTACCGCGCGACCGTGTTGCCGGGGAAAGTCCGTAGCGATTCGGAAATCCCTCCGTGGACCACCATTGCGATTTGCCGTACTGCCCCCGCTCGCTCGCTAGGCACACAAGCAGCATCGCCAGAGCCGGCGCGGACATGGGTTGGATTTGCCCATTCGTCCAAAGTGCCGTTGGGATTTTGAAGTAGAGGTGCTGGTCCTTCTCGGCTGCTGGGGCGTTAACGCTCGCTGTCGACGGCAACGTGTACGGTGCGCCAAGCCCGTGCTCGTCGAGCAGATGAATGATCGACGGCTCCCCGTGCCTGCGCTCGAGTTGGATCAAGTGATGCCGCTCGAGCGTTCGAAGGGCGTCGGTGACGCGCCGAGCACCACGGTGGGCCGGATCTGGCAGATCAAGAAGCTTGGCCCACGTGCGGGCCGAAATATCGGTGGTGAATGGGGCTGCGGAGCACCGCCACACAATTGCCAGGAACAACTTGATTGCCACGGCTCCACCCCGGCCACCGGAGGCCACCAGTTGCGCGAGGGGTGCTGCGGCGTCACGACTCTCGGGGGGCGCGTCGGCGTTGATGCGTTCCACAAAGCCGACCCGGATTGGAATGTCTGTTCTTCGCGCGGCCGAAGAGGCGAGGTCTTGAGCAGCTTCCAACGAGCGCTCGGACACGCCTCCGCTCGCGGCTTTAACGCTCGCGGACGAGTCGGTTCGTACAGGGTGTCTGACGGTACTCAGTAGTCCTAATTCCTTCTTTGCTCAAGCGGTGACTGTCTCCTCTAGGAGGCGGGGTGCGTTCCATCAGCAACCGTACCACCGTCAAGCCAACTAGCCCCGGGGTCAGCGGCGGCAGCCAGAATTTATCCTGGTCAGAGGGTGGCGACTGGTGCGGGCGACCGGTAGTGTCCATGCCAGGAGTCGAACAGTGAGTAATCAGCTAACCGGCTGGCAGCCAGTCAGCCGCGAGGGTGAGGAAAACTAGGGCGTTCCTGTCCCGCCAGCGTTAGACGGTGGCTGGAAACGCTGGTCTGAGGTCGGCCCACCAGGTCGATCATCGCCAGCAGGGGCGTGGGGGCAGCCGGGTGGAACCGGCTGCCCCCCAAATTTCCCGTCAGCTACATCTGGGGGCAGTCCCGCCGGCGTTCAGTAGGAACCGGGGGCCGGTGGCGCGCGCCATGGCAATTAGTCAATGATGACGGGATGCAGATAAGAGCCGACCTCAGTGGCGTCACCATCGAACTGAAGAATAAGGGCATCAGCCTTGCTATCGCCGACAATCAGGGCAACCATCGTGGAGATCTCCGGATAGGCCAAGCAACCGGCGAGTGGATGAAGGGTAAGACCCGCGAAGGAAATGGTATTAAGTTCAGCATCGAAGAGTTGATTGACCTACTCGAGTCGCTTGATGACTAGCCAGCTCAAGGGCCTTGACGCGCTCTTCTTTACATAAGGTAAGTTATCGGCGTTAACGTAATGGCTGGTCGGGCCCTGTTTTGGGGCTACGGTGTGTTCCAGCGTTGTTTACGAGTGGTCTTGGTCGTTCTCGGTGATTTGGGCCAGGGCTGCGGTGAGGTCGTCTTCACTGGGTAGTGCCTCTTGCTCTGCGGCGGGTAGGGCCTCATAGCTGAAGGTTGAGACGGCCAGGGGTGCGCCGGCTTGGTTCAGTGCGTAGCGGACGACACGATCATTGCGGCTGCCGCAGACCAGGATCCCGACAGTCGGGGCATGCGAGGCGCGGCGCAGGCGATCCTCGACCAGGGCGACGTAGAACTGCAGCTGCCCGGCGTGTTCTGGCTTGAACTTGCCGGTCTTGAGCTCAATGACGACGTACCGCAATTGCTCGACGTGGAAGAACAGTAGGTCAGCGTAGAAGTCCTCGCCCCCGACGTCGAAGTGCACTTGTCTTCCCACGAAAGCGAATCCCGGGCCGAGCTCGCGCAGCGTATCGACGATCCGGTCGGTCAGGGACTCCTCGAGCTCACGCTCGGCGACCTCGCCGGACAGGTCCAGAAAATCAAGGATCAGCGGGTCCTTGGCGATCTGCTGGGCAAGCTCGGAATCTTGCGCAACAAGCTGTTGCGCAAAATTCGACGGAGCCGCCCCGCGGCGTTCGAGGGCGCTGCTGGCGATCATGTTGGCCAGCACGTTGCGCGACCAGCCGTGCTCGACGGCCGCGGCTGCGTACTTGTCTCGATCGTCCTGAGCGCTGAGCTTGTCCAGCAGGACAGTCACGTGCCCCCAGGGCAAGTACGCAACAGGCTGTTGCGCGATTGGCCCGGCGGGCCAGGCGCCGGCGAAGGTCGCCATGTACTGCAGGTTTCGGGCAGAAAAGCCCTTCATCTGGGGGAACTCGGCCCGAAGATCCTCGGCGAGCCTGCGAATCACACCGCTACCCCACCCCTGCCGGGCGCTCTCCTCGCGCACAGCCTGTCCGATGGACCAGTACAGCTCGATCAGCTGGGTGTTGACCCTTCGCTGCGCGGTGACCTGTGCTCGTCGGACCCTGTCCTTGAGATCCTCGACGAGGCGCCCATAGTTGGATGGCAGGTCCAGGTCCCGGGAGGTCACCCGTCCATCCTGACAGGTTTACCCCGGCACGCTGGATAGCAACCGGCTGCAGATGTGCCAGGCCCGTCAATGGCGACTCGCCGGGGCCGGGCCCTCAAAGTTCAATCCCTGCCGGCGGGAAGAGCCTTCACCGCCTCACTCAGGGCCAAGCCGAGACCAGCTCCGATGAGGCCGGCGCCGATGGCGCCTCCGGCGACCATGGGCAGGACCGCCGACGACGCCAGGACGGCGACTCCGGACAGTCCCAGGCCTGTCACGCCGGACGCGATGCCGACAAACTGCCCCGGCCGGCCAATGTGATGTCCGCGACCGGCGGGCACGGCGACCATCACGGTCACCGCGATCGCGCAGTACGCGCACACGCTCAGAGTGAGCGCGAGCATTGTTGCATCCACAATCTTCTCCGTTCAGTCGTTGGTACGTGGAATTGTCCACCCGGCTCATGTCGCCGCCGGTGTGCTCGCCGCCGGACGCCGGGCGCCTTAGCAGCGGTCAGCGCTCGATCCTCGACATGGGCGCGGGCGTCACCTAGAATGGGTAACGTAGGAAACAAAACACGTTACCGATTACCGGTTACCGGACGCTGAATCTGGAAGGGCTGCCATGTCGACGTCGGAGAAGATCGCTCACGCCTATGGGGTGCTCGTCGCGCGGGGGGACAAGGTCACCGTGCGGGCGGTGCAGAAACAGGCGGGGGTGCGGATCGGCGAGGTGGCGGCGTGGATGCGCGAGCACGCCACGGGCGCAGCCGGCGAGGTGCCGGAGGCCCCGGACTTGTCTGAGCCGATGTCGGCGATGGTGGCCTCGGTGTGGGCGGCGGCGTGGAAGCGCGCCGCCGAGCAGGCAGACGAGGCCACCGCGGTGGCGCTCGATGCCGCACGCGCCGGCGAGGCCGATGCCCTCGCTGCGGCGGAGTCCGCCACGGCGCAACGAGCAGACGCCGACGCGGCCAGAGAGGCGGCGGTCCGGAACGCCGAGCAGCTGCGCACCGAGCTGGCCCAGGTTCGCCAGCAACTCGAGACGATGCAGCGTGAGGCAGAGCAGGCGCGCGTCCAGGCCGAGGAGGCCGACCGCGCCCGGGTGCGCGCCGAGGCCACCTCGGACACCTTGCGTGAACTCCTGGACGCGTTTCGTTCCTCCGGGCAGGCCGACGAGGACAAGTAGCGATCCGCACCGTGATGGCCTTGTCGTGTCGGACCGGGCGAGCACACTGACAAAGCAGGACAGGCAATGACCAAGTGGCCCGGACTTCCGTCAGGTGCGGTCGGGCCGTAACGGGACGAACGCCAACACGGGAGGGGTGTCATGTGGGACGTGCAGACCGCGGTACAGGCCGTGGCGGTGGTCGCGGCGGCCTCGCTTCTGGTGCCGCCGCTGGCACGCGGCATCGGAGGCATCTGCGCCGTGATCGGCTTCTGTGGGGTGGTGCAGTCGAGCTCCTGGGCGCCGACGGTGATGGCGTTGGGGATGGTGGCGTGGTTTGTCGGGCACTGGTCGTTCGCGGTCCGCAATGACGTGCATTACCGGTCGCGTCTGGCACGTGTGGTGATCGACAAGACGCCGTTGCGGTGGGCGATTCCGCGTTACTGGCAGTTGCGCCGCCAAAGACGCATCGCGGAAGCCCGCTGACACTTCCCACCCCGACCGATACAGCAATGGCCCCATCGAAGTGGTGGGGCCATTGCTGTTGGTGTGTGGTGTCCGATTCTAGAACAGTGGGGGCTCGTCTAGTGGTGCGGTGTTGCCGCAAGCTTGGGCGTAGGCCTTGGGGTTCCAGCCGCCGGCGACCGCGTCGCGGACGGCGAGGGAGCGGGCGTGCCGGTCGTGGCGTTCGGTGGTGTTGCGGATGATGCCGGTGCGTCCGCAGGCGACCGCGTAGAGCAGGTTCGCCGATTGGGTTGAGGCGATGAGATGGCCGGGGTCTACGCGCACGCACAAGGGTTCGTTGCAGCGGTGCTCCCCGATCGCCTCGGCGGTCAGTTGGCCGGCGACTAGGAGCGCGAAGCGGTGCGCGTACTCGGTTCTGCTGACGCCGCCTTGTCGCCAGGTGATCCGTCCGTACCCGTCGGAGATGGCGCCGGTCCAGATGTGACACCCATTGCCCGGGGCGCGCACGACACGGGAGCCAAACGCGGCAATCGCCGCCTCGGTCGGAGGCAGTGTCGAGTCGTACGGCCTGGACCGCCTCACGGCAGGCCGGGGCCGGGGACGGGCGTCCATTCCCGGCAGCGGGATGTCCTCGAACCACCGGCCCGAGGAAGGCTCAGGGCTGCTGCTCACCGTTAGTGTCCGCGGGTGTCTGGCCGGCCGCCGTGGTGTCACTGTCGGCCCCATCCGTGGCCGCGTCAGCGGTAGCGGTGTCGTTGTCCTTGGCGGCGCGGATCGCCGCCCCGACCTCGCGGGCAGACAGGCCGGTCATCTCCGCCAGGTCAGCCTGCACCACACCCAGGTCCCGAAGCTCGACCAGCGCGTCGCCGAGGGCGATCTGCGCGTCATCGCGGGCATCGATCGCCGAGAACACCGCGACCAACTTGGCCTCACGCCTGCGTGCCCGCTCCAGCTCGTCGGCCATCGCCTGACGAGCCCTCGCGCGTGCGGTTTGTGAACGTGAATCAGTCTTGGTAGCCGCCATGGCACCCGACCCTATTGCCCCACCCATCGTGCCGCAATGCCCACCCACCATGCTGCCGTCATCGTCTCCCCGTCCTGGTCCCCGATCGCCGCTCCACGCCCAGCACGTACCGCGCTATTTCATCCTCGCTGTCGCTCGTCACAAACTGCCACACACAGGGTGCATTGTGAATGACACTGGGAAACTGCTGGTCACAGCGCTGCGCACTGCGGCGCGTAGACGCGCCGACCTTGGGCGCTTACGATGACGTGTGTGATGAGTCTTCGGGCGGTACACGCGGGTACTGGATACCAGTACCTGCTGCGCTCGGTGGCTACCCACGACGCCGACCCCCAGGGGCAGTCACTGTCGGACTACTACGCCGCCAAGGGCACCCCACCAGGACGCTGGATCGGCTCCGGTCTAGAAGGCCTGGACTCGGAGTCAGCCACCGCCGGGGCGGTCGTCACCGAAGCTCAGATGGCCGCTCTGTATGGCGAAGGTCTGCACCCGGACACCGACGCCAAGATGCTCGCCGGAACACCGCTGAAGGACTGCAAACTGGGCCGAGCGTTCCGCGTCTACTCCGGTGGTGTCGACGTCCTGGAGGCTATCGCCGCCGCGGAGCGGGACTTCCAGAAGGCCGAGCTCCGACGCCCCACCACCCTCGAGCGTGGCGAGATTGCCGAGCAGGTCGGTCGCCCGTTCTACACCGCCAAGTTCGGCTACGAGCACGCCTCGGGAAAAGACGTCATTGCGTGGGTGAACCGGGAGCGCAATCAGGTTCAGCAAGCCGTCGCTGGGTTTGATTTCACGTTCTCCCCAGTGAAAAGTGTCAGCGTTCTGTGGGCACTCGCGGACGAGCAAACATCGTCGAAGATCGCCGCGTTGCACCACGAAGCTGTGGCCGAAGCACTGGCGTGGGCGGAGGAGAACGCGATCTACACACGGGTTGGGACGAACGGGATCGAGCAGGTCACAACTCGTGGAATCCTCGCCTCCGAGTTCACCCACTTCGACACTCGTGGTGGCGACCCGGACCTGCACTCGCACGTGCTGATCTCCAACAAGGTCCAGGGTCCGGACGGGCGCTGGCTGTCCCTGGACGGGCGTTCGATCTTCCAGATGAAGCAGACGATATCGGCCCGGTATGACGCGATTCTGCACGACAAAATGACCCGGCAGATGGGCCTGGAGTTCACCGCGAACTACCCGCACCCGGACAAGGCTCCGATCTGGGAGATCGCCGGAATCGACCGACGTTTGATCGAGATGTTTTCCTCCCGGCGCACCCTGGCACGCCCGGTTTTCAACCAGCTGGTGGACGACTATGTCGCCAAGTACAGCCGGCAGCCCTCACAGCGGGCGGCGTATGCGTTGTGGCAGAAAGCCATCCTCGACACCCGCGACGGGAAGAAGCCCGCACAGTCCCTGGATGCTCACCGCACGGCATGGCGGCAGAGCGCCGAGCAGCGCGTCGGAGCCGAGGCCATCGAGCAGATGATTGCGGCAGTGACAGTCAATGATCCCGAGACCCAGCGCCCGGTGTTCGTCGCAGACGAACACGTCCAGCTCGTCGCCGAACAGGCCATCGGCCAGGTCACCCAGACGCGCGCACACTTCCGGGCCTCTCACGTCGACACCGCCGTATCGACCGCGCTCAAGGGCTACCGGTTCACTACGTCCGACGAGCTGGCTGCCGCCCACACGGCGGTGCTAGACCATGCGATGACAGCCATTGCTGTACCCCTGACACCACCGGAGCCGCTTACCCTTCCAACCACGCTGACGGCCACAAGTGGCAGAGGAATCGACCGTCCCGCGAACTCCGAGAAGTTCACCACCCACGCCGTCCTGGACGCCGAAACAACTGTGCTGGACGGGGCACGAAACCCGGTCACAGTGTTCGCGACCGAGGCAGACCTCGCCGCCGCCGAGAAGGCCCATGAAGCCGCGTCGGGGTGGAGCTTGAACGCCGGCCAGCACGCCCTCGCGCAGCACCTGGTGAGCGCAGGAACACTGGTCGCCGCCGGGGTGGGACCGGCCGGCACCGGCAAGACCGCCTCCATGACCATCGTCGCGAGAACCTGGCAGGCCACTGGCCGAAACGTCATCGGTCTGGCCCCCTCAGCTGCTGCCGCGAGCGTCTTGTCCGAAGACATCGACGCCCCCGCGCACACCATCGACTCACTGACGTTCACCTGGCGCGGACTCCACCCGACCGAGCCCGGTAAAACCCTGTCGGCACTGCCAGTTCAGATCAACCCCGGCGACATGCTCCTGGTCGATGAAGCCGGCATGGCCAGCACCGAGAACCTCGCCGCGCTGACCGAAATCGCTCGTGAGGCCGGGGCCGTTGTTCGCCTCATCGGTGACCCGTACCAGCTGTCGGCAGTGAACTCCGGTGGAGTGTTTGCCGACGTGTGCCGCACCCCTGGAACCGTGGAACTCGAGCAAGTGATGCGCATGGGCGCAGACACCGAGCAAGCGCAGGCAACACTGGGCGTTCGGGTCGGCAACACCGATGCCCTCCAGCTATACGAAGATCGCGGCTGGGTGACCGGTGGGCACCGCGAGTCCATGCTCACCGATGCAGTGCAGGCCTACATCGCCGACCGTGAGGCAGGCCGCAAGTCGCTGATCATCGCCTCCCGCAATGAGGACGTCGACACCCTCAACGAAGTCATCCGGGCAGGCCGAGTGGCAGAGGGTCTGGTCGATGACGTGCGCACCACGACCGTCTCCCGCGGGGACACCGTGGGAGTGGGAGACACTGTGCTCGCCCGCAAGAACTCCAAGCTCTACACCGACGACTGCAAGTACCTGGGCAGGGTCATCAACGGTCAGCTGTTCACCGTGACTGGCCTTGCCGACGACGGGTCGCTGGCGGTGCGGGACATCAATAACGGGCAGAACATGCTGATCCCCTCGAAGTACGCCAAAGACAGCATCCACCTGGGGTACGCGTCCACCATCCACCGCTCCCAAGGCGCGACCGTCGACACCACTCACGCTGTCATTGACTCCGCTGTCGATCGGGCCGGCCTGTACGTCGCCATGACCCGAGGCAAGAAAGAGAACCGCGTCTACGCTGTGTGCGAGCCTGACCTGGATCTGGCTGCCGAGGATGGGCACATGCACTCGGCCGGCGATAGTCCCGCACCCACCGCACTCGAGGTGCTGTCCTCCGTTCTGGCCCGCGACACCCGGCACACCTCAGCGGTAGAAACCCTGCGGCAGGAATACACCGACGCCACCGACCCGCAGCGCCTGGAAGCGCTGTACCGCCACGGCGCAGACCTTGCCGCCACCGCCTTCACCGCAGCCACCCTGCCCGAGTACATCGACACCCTCCCTCGTGCCTACGCCCACCAGATTGATGCTGACCCCGAGCTGCGCACCGAGATTGCGCACGCCTGGACCGAAGCGGCACTGGCAGGTCTGGACCCCCGAGAAATGTGGTCCGAGGCCACCGACACCCTCGACACCGCGAAATCCGCTGGCGCAGTCATCGCCCACCGGATACGACACGTGACCCGCGAGGCCGGTCAGAAGCTCGAACTGCCCACTCCCCCGCCAGAAACCACCACCGGTGACCCCGAACTGGCCAAGTGGCTGACCGACACTCGCCACACGCTCACCACCGCGCCGGTCGACGCTCCTGCCACCACGGACGTTGACGACTTCCTCGCGTCCTACCTCAGCCACCGCGGGAACGTGTTTGCCTCCGCTACGGACCCTTTCGGCGGGCCGGACCCATTCGATGTCTCCGACCCGTTCGCCGCAGACGCTTTCTCCCCCTCCCGTTCACCTGATACGGCCGAGTTCGGGCACTACGAGACCCCGGGGCCGGTTGAGGAACCGACACAGGGGCCAGAACTGTAGAAGGTTGCAGGTCGGCAGGGCACTGCTGCGCTCCCACCAAGGGGCTGGACCAGCCTCTCGTGACGGCGCGAGCCTCTCGTTGAGGGTTAGGAGTGGCCAGGTTCGGCGAGCTGATGGGTGCGCGAGGTGGCGTCCCAGGTCAACATTCCCAGCTCGTGCAGCACCTTCAGGGACGCCAGCACTTCGCTAGCACTGGCTTGGTCATCGCCAACGAGATCGAGCGGCGTGATCGAGTGCGCGGCTCCGTCAACATCACGCAGATGCAGCGGGTGCGATAGCAGCATCTGCAGCAGCACCTCCTCAGTCAGGGACGGCACCACCTTTTGGATCGTCGCCACGACCTCGGACATCTGCCAGGCAGGGTATGGCAACGGCAGGTACAGCGCCTGAGATGGCGCCACCGTCGACGTTGTTGACGCTCGGGGGTCCACCCGGTTTCGGGACCGAGTGTTCTTGGTCTTTCTGCCTTTCGATTTAGGCATGTGCTCCCTTATCGGTGGTTATCGTAATCACTCCCCTTCGATGCTACTTATAGTCTGTAGACCGATAGTGTTCATCGGGTGACTGTGAAGGCATGCTTTGCGATGCCGACCTGCTCACCCAGTTCGGCACTCGTGTCCGCACCGCACGCGCAGGTACCGGACTGTCACAAGAGGCGTTGGCGGAAGCGTGCGGTCTACACCGCACCTACGTTGGCTCGGTCGAACG
>NZ_JBSHMJ010000058.1:0-12561 GCF_053645265.1 Dietzia sp. NPDC055343
GACCACCGAGATCTACACGACCTAAGTCGTCGGCAACGTCAAATTTGTATAAGAGACAGGGCCGGGGCGGCGGGTGGTGCGTGCGGGATCAGCCGCGCCGCATCACTTGTCGTCGTTCGCCTTGTCCGACGCCTTGTCGGTCGACGCGGCCGGCTTCGCGGCGGCGGGCTTGTCGGCCGCCGGGGTCGACTTGGTGGCGGCCGGCTTGGCGGCGGCCTGGGTCGACTTGGTGGCAGCCGGCTTGGCGGCGGCCGGGGTCGACTTGGTGGCAGCCGGCTTGGCGGCGGTCGAATTCGCGGCAGCCTTCTTGGCCGGGGCCTTCTTTGCGGGCGCCTTCTTGGCCGGGGCCTTCTTCGCGGGCGCCTTCTTGGCCGGGGCGGTACGGGCCTCGACCTTGCCAGCACCGCTCTGGATCTCGTCCGAGGCGGCGTAGGCGGCGGCATCGACCCTGTCCGCGGCCTTGTCGGCGGCGTCACCGGCGGTCTCGGCAGCCTGGCGGGCCGACTTGGAGACGCGGCCGGCGGCCTTCACGCCGATCGAGCGGGTCTGCCGGGCCACGGTGCCGAGGGCCTCCTCGCCGAGCTCGACCTGGTCCTCCACGGCGCCGGCGGCGCGGGAGACCTGCTCGTTGACGCGCGCGAGACCGGCCTCGAGCTGCGGGTTCTCCTCGCGGAGACGGGAGACGACGTCCTCACCGCGGGCGGCGAGACCGCCGTAGATACCCGCCGCGACCTGCACGTAGGCATCCGCGACCTTGCGCAGCTCCTCCGGACGGAAGCGGTTGACGAGCTCCTCGACCTCGGTCGGCAGCGTCTGGACGCGCTCCGGGACCTCGCTGACGCGGCTCTGCACCTCGTTGAAGCGCTCGGTGGCCCTGGCCTGGGCACCGGTGACGCGCTCGGTGATCTGCGACTGGGCATCGGTGACCTTGGCCTGGGCGTCGGCGACGGCCTCCTCGGCACGACGACGCAGGTCGGAGACCAGGCCGGACACGGCCTGGATCGCGAGATCGTTGGCGCCGACGTAGGCGTAGACCGGGGTACGCACGGCGGCGAAGGCCTGGCCGAGCGGGCCGTCGAAGGCCGGGTCCTTCTCCACGGACTTGGCCGGGGCGGTCTTGGCGGTGCCGGACGTCTTCTTGGCGGCGGTGGTCTTCTTGGCGGGCTTCTTGTCGGTCATGTCGACTCCTTACAGGTTGTGGTCTCGTTCGGGTGTTCTCGTCTGCGGTGGTCTCGTGGCCCCGCGGGCCGCCGTGCGACGTTCCTCAGGGGACGTCGACGACCTGGTCGGCTGCGGTCGCGTTGTTCGCTCGGAACGACTCGTAGATCTCCACGAGCACCTCCCTCTGGCGTTCGGTGAGGTCCGGGGCGGTGAGGATCGCGTCCCTCACCGGGCTCCCCTGCTTGAGTTCGAGGATCCCCGCCTGTGCGTACAGCACCTCGGCGGACAACCTCAGCCCTCGGGCGATCTGTCCCAGCACCTCGGCGGACGGCTTGCGCAGCCCACGTTCGATCTGACTCAGATACGGATTGGAGACGCCGGCACGCTCTGCGAGCTGCCGGATGGACACCTGAGCGGCCTCCCGCTGTGCACGGATGAACGACCCGATGTCCTGCGAATCGGACGTGCGCTTCCCCCCCTCGCCCCTGGGGCCGGCGCCGTCACGCGGCAACTCCCCCGTGGGCTTGGCGGACCTGCGGGCGAGTGCGTCCTCCGCCTGCCCGGAAGCGGATCCGATCGCCTTCTCGTGCTTACGACCACGCTGTGCGGCCATCGGATACACCCCCTTCGTGCGCGTCGTCTGTCATCGACTGGAGCCAACGCTAACAACGAGTGCTAACTGCAGCAAGCGCTATGTGATCGATGAAACCGTGTGCTTGCTCACATCAGGCCACCCCCGGCCCGCCCGGCCCCGGGGCCCCTGCAGCCGGCGACACCCCACGTCAGGGACCGGATCGCGCGGCGACGAGCCGGTACGTACAGGTGGCGACAGCGGGAAGAACGAGGTCCGTGGAGGCCGGGCGGGGGTGGGCCCGAAAGTGAGAAGCCGTATCTCTAGAAGAGGAGTTCGGTAGCGGTGTGGATCGCCAGCCCTGCCAGCGCTCCCACAACGGTGCCGTTGATACGGATGAACTGCAGGTCCTTACCGGCGAGCAGTTCGATCTTGTCGGAGGCCTCGTCGGCATCCCAGCGCTCGACCGTCTCGGAGATGATCGAGGTGACCTCGCCGGCGTAGTTCTCCGCCACGTAGCGGGCGGTGCGGGTCATGTAGTCGTCGAGACGGTCGCGCACCTTGACGTCGTTGACCAGCATGTCGGCGAGGCGGCCCAGTAGGTCGTCGATCTTGAGGCGCAGGGTGGAGTCGGCGTCCTCGGTGGCCTCGATGATCATCCGCTTGGCGGCCGCCCACGCGGATCCCGCGGCGCGGCGGACCTCGTCGCGGTTCATGACCTCCTGCTTGAAGGTCTCGAGCTTGGCCATGGTGGCCGGGTCGTGCTGCAGGTCGCGGGCGAACTCCTCCACGAACCCGATCAGCGCCACCCGCACGGGGTGCTGCTTGTCGACCTTGATCTGCCAGGTCCACTCGCTGAGCTCGCGGTAGGCGCGGTCCGAGAGCAGCTCGTTGACGAACTGGGGAGCCCACGTGGGTGCCTTCTCGCGCACCCAGCGGTCGATCGTCTCGGGGTGGGCCTCCACCCAGCCGTGCGCCCGATCCGCCATGAGATCCATGAGCGGTAGGTGCCGCCCCTCATCGAGGAGTTCGGCGAGGATCCTGCCGGCGGGCGGGCCCCACTCCGGCTCGGCGATACGCGCGACGATCGTGCGCTCGATGATCGCCACCGCGTCCTCGTCACGCAGCACCGCCAGCACCGAACGGATGGCCTTGGCGGCCTGGTCGAAGGCCATGGCGCGGTGCTCGGGTTCCTGTAGCCATTCGCCGGCCCGCTCGGGGATGTGGGCGCTGCGGACCTTCTCGCTCACCATCTCGGGATCGAGGAAGTTCTCGCCGACGAACTCTCCGAGCGAACTGCCGAGCTGATCCTTCTTCCTGCGGATCAGCGCGGTGTGCGGGATGGGGATGCGCAGCGGGTGGCGGAACAGCGCGGTGACGGCGAACCAGTCGGCCAAACCGCCGACCATTCCGGCCTCGGCGGCCGCGCGTACATAGCCCACCCAGGGGTCGGCGCCGTTGTGCAGCGCGTACTCGGCGACCAGATAGACGATCCCGGCCACGACGAGGAAGCCCGTCGCGACCGTCTTCATCCGGCGGAGGGCGGACCTCCGCTCGGCGTCAGCCGCCGGGTCACCCGCCTTGAAGGCGGACGATTCGGCGGCGACGGACTTCTCGAGCGTCAGTGCGCGTCCTCGCGCCCGTACTTACGGAAGCCGACCATGCAGGTACCGAGCCCGATGAGGAACACGACGGTGGTGGCCACGACCGCGGCGATCACCAGGCCGAGCCCGACACCCATGTTGTCCTGGTAGTACCCGAACGCGGTGAGCGGCAGGCCCAGCATGCACATGCTCAGCAGGAGGATGGTCGATCCGAGGTAGATCTCGGTGGAGTACAGCGGGAAGGTGGGGGCGACGGTCGTCGCGTACTCCGGGTAGTACTCCTCGACGATGGCGGCACCAGTGTGCTCGAGGGTCTGACCGGCCATGATGTCGTCCTCTTTCGTCAACTACCGATCCCACGCACGTCAGGCGCGGGACTTGTAACAGTGATCCTATTAGAACCTCGGGTATCCCGGGCAACCGCCCGCCGGATTCGCCTCGTCGCGGCCACCAGATTCCGCAGACTCGGCTCCAGCTGCCAGGTGTACCGGCTCTTCAGGCCCCCGTCGGGCACGGCCCACAGTCGCTCCAGCCCCACCGCGGCCACCCCTTCGAGGAGCCGCTCGTGCAGCAGGTCGATGTCCGGCACGAAGCCCGAGCGCGACTCGTAGACGCCCGGCGCCACCTGTCGCGTCAGGGTGTGGTCCTGCAGAGCGTCGAGCACCCACTCGATCGACCGGGTCGCCACGATGTTCGTCACATCGGCGTCCAGCTCCTCGATCGCCTCGGTCATCACGCGCAACGACGAGTAGCTCAGGTGCGTGTGGATCTGCGTCTCCGGCTTCGCCCCGGCGGTCGCCAGCCGGAACGTGCCCACCGCCCAGTCGAGATAGGCCCGCCGGTCCGCGCCGCGCCGCGGCAGCAACTCGCGGATCGCCGGCTCGTCCACCTGGATGATCGCCGTCCCCGCCGCCTCCAGGTCCGCCACCTCGTCACGGATCACCAGCGCGAGCTGCGTGGCCACCTCCGGCAACGCCAGGTCGGTGCGGCAGAACGACCGCGCCAGCATCGTTACCGGACCCGTCAGGACGCCCTTGACCGGGCGCTCGGTGAGCGACTGTGCGTAGCCGGTCCACTCGACCGTCATCGGGGCGGGCCGGGCCACATCTCCGTACAGCACGGGCGGGCGCACGCAGCGCGACCCGTACGACTGCACCCAGCCGTTCCGGGTCGCCGCGAACCCGTCGAGGAGTTCGGCGAAGTACTGCACCATGTCGTTGCGCTCGACCTCACCGTGCACCAGCACGTCGAGCCCGATGTCCTCCTGCAGTCGGATGACCGAGGCGATCTCCTCGCGCAGGTACTCGCGGTAGCGCTCGAAATCGATGCGCCCCTCCGCCAGATCGAGCCGCGCCCGCCGGATCTGGACCGTCTGGGGAAACGAGCCCAACGTCGCTGTCGGGAGTGTCGGCAGCTGCAGCCGCTGCGCCTGTCGGGCCGCCCGTTCCGCATACGGGAGGCGGGCCTTGTCGTCGTCGTCGACCCCGGAGGTTCTCGCGCGCACATCCTCGCGGCGCGCGCTGGGCAGCACCGGGAGCGGGCG
Organism: Dietzia sp. NPDC055343; assembly: GCF_053645265.1. Taxonomy (NCBI): domain Bacteria; kingdom Bacillati; phylum Actinomycetota; class Actinomycetes; order Mycobacteriales; family Dietziaceae; genus Dietzia; species Dietzia sp. NPDC055343. The sequence continues at coordinate 4,880 of NZ_JBSHMJ010000058.1, forward strand.
CCAGCGCGGCGTGGGGCCGTCCTCGAGCGCGGCGGCGAGCGAGACCACCTCGGCGACCTTCTGGTCGGCGAAGGCCAGCGAATCGGCCAACTCGGCCGGCAGGTCCGACTCCGCGCCCACGTCGTACGGCACGTGAAGGAGGGTGCACGAGGCCGTCACCACCAGGTCGGTGAACACGGTCTTGAGCTCGCGCAGGTAGTCGAGCGTCGCGAACTTGTCTGTGCGCCACACGTTCTGACCGTCGACGACCCCGGCGTAGAGGCGCTTGTCGCGCAGTCCGGGGATCGCCGCGAGCTCGGCGGTCGACCGCCGTCCGTGGACCAGGTCCAGCCCGACCGCCTCTACACCGGTTGAGGACAGTGCCGGCAGCGCGTCCCCCAGGTCGCCGTAGGCGCCGGTCACCAGGATCCGCGGGCGCGTGGCCACCGCGGCCAGACGGTCGTAGGCGCGGCGCAGGCGGTCGATCTCGGCGTCGGTACGTTCCATCGTCATGCACGGCTCGTCGAACTGCACGCACGTCACGCCCGCGCCGGCCAGCACCCCCAGCAGCGCCTCGTACTGCTCCAGCAGCCGGTCCAGCACGTCGAGCGGCTCGAACCCCGGGGCGGCGCCCGGCTCGACCTTGCTGAGCAGCAACAACGACACCGGCCCGGTCACCACGGGACGGATCTCATAGCCCAGCTCGCGCGCGCGGCCGATCTCCGCGAGCAACTCGTCGGGCCGCAGCCCGAGCGCCATGTCGGCCGAGAACTCGGGCTGGCGGTAGTGGTAGCCGGTGCCCTGCAGCGCCACCAGCTCGAGCGGCGGGACGTCGGCGCGGCCGCGGGCGAGCGCGAACACCGTGTCGACCGGGGCCAGTCCGTCGATCAGGTCCCGGAACCGCGCCGGGACCGCGCCGAACAGCAGCGCGTCGTCGAGGACGTGGTCGTAGAAGGAGAAGGTGTTGCCGGGCAGTTGGGTGAGGCCGGCGTCGTGCAGGTCGTGCCAGGTGGTGTCGCGGATCCGGCGCCCCACGGCGAGCAGCTCGGAGCGGGTGTCGTCACCGTGCCAGTACCGCTCGAGGGCGCGCTTGAGCTCCCGGCGACGACCGATGCGTGGGTAACCCGGGACGCTCGAGGCGCGGGTCGGCTCGAGGTGCCGCGAGCATGATGACGACGACGACACCAGCTCAGCGCGCCACGGCTGCGGTCACCCGCGAGGAGTCATAGCGGTAGAAGCCGTGTCCGGCCTTCTTGCCGAGCCTGCCCGCCTCGACCATCCGCAGCAGCAGCGACGGCGGCGAGTACAGGGGCTCCTTGAACTCGGCGTACATCGAGTCGGCGATCGCCTTGACGGTGTCCAGGCCCACGTGGTCGGCCAGGGAGAGCGGACCCATCGGGTGCGCGCAGCCCAGGACCATGGCGCGGTCGATGTCCTCGGGCGTCGCGAATCCCGACTCGGCCATGCGGATGGCGGAGAGCAGGTACGGCACGAGCAGCGCGTTGACCACGGCCCCGGAGCGGTCGGCGGAGTGAACGACCTGCTTACCCAGGACCTGTTGGGCGAACGCCTCGGCGCGGGCGCGGACCGCGTCCCCGGTCTCGAGGGTGCTCACCAGCTCGACGAGCGGGAGCACGGGCACCGGGTTGAAGAAGTGCATGCCGATCACGCGCTCGGGGCGGGAAGTGCACGTCCCGAGCTTCATGATGGGGATGGAGGAGGTGTTGGAGGCCAGGACGGCCCGCGGGTCCGTGACGACGCGGTCGAGTTCGCGGAACACGGTGGCCTTGACGGCCTCGTCCTCGACGACGGCCTCGATCACCAACTGGCGGTCCTCGAAGTCACCGAGGTCGGTGGTGAGGCGCAGCCGCAGCACGGCGCGGTCGCGTTCGCGCTCGGTGATCTTGCCCGACGAGACACCGCGGTCCAGCGAGTCCAGGATCCGCGCGCGGCCCTCCGCGGCCAGCTCCCTGGTCGACTCCCACACCAGGACGTCGACGTGCGCCCGCGCGCACACCTCGGCGATGCCGGCCCCCATGAGCCCGGCGCCCACCACCCCGACGCGGGTGATCCGCCCGTTGTCGGTGGTCGCGTCGCGGGGGCTGCTCATCGGTTCTGCGTCCTTCTCGAGGGCGTGTGGCCGGCCTCCGGGCGTGCGGCGGAGAACGGATGGTGCGCTGACGCCACCGGGGGCCGCGGTCGCCTCGTCGAGACGGCCACGGCCCCCGGTGATATCTACATCATGGTGAGCGTCGACCTGCTGCGGTCGGGCGCTCGCCGACCCGTGCGGGTCGACCAGGGGTCAGTGGAACTGACCCTCCTCGGTGGAGCCCTTCAGCGCCGCGGTGGACGTGTTGGGGTCGACCGTGGTGGCGATGCGGTCGAAGTAGCCGGCGCCGACCTCGCGCTGGTGCTTGACGGCGGTGAAGCCACGCTCCTCGGCGGCCTTGAACTCGCGCTGCTGCAGCTCGACGAACGAGGTCATCTGGTTGCGGGCGTAGCCGTAGGCCAGATCGAACATGCCGTAGTTGAGCGAGTGGAAGCCGGCCAGGGTGATGAACTGGAACTTGAAGCCCATCGCGCCGAGCTCCTTCTGGAACTTGGCGATGGTCTCGTCGTCCAGGTTCGCCTTCCAGTTGAAGGAGGGCGAGCAGTTGTAGGCCAGGAGCTGGTCCGGGAACTCGGCCTTGACGCCCTCGGCGAACTTCTTGGCGTACTCGAGATCCGGGGTACCGGTCTCCATCCAGATCATGTCGGCGAACGGCGCGTAGGCCTTGGCGCGCTCGATGCAGGGCTCGATGCCGTTCTTGACGTTGTAGAAGCCCTCGGCGGTGCGCTCACCGGTGATGAAGGGACGGTCACGCTCGTCCACATCGGAGGTGATGAGCGTGGCGGCCTCGGCGTCGGTGCGCGCGATGATGACCGACGGGACGTTGGCGACGTCGGCCGCGAGACGGGCCGAGGTCAGGGTCCGGATGTGCTGGTTGGTCGGGATGAGCACCTTGCCACCGAGGTGGCCGCACTTCTTCTCCGACGCGAGCTGGTCCTCCCAGTGCACACCGGCGGCGCCGGCGGCGATCATGGCCTTCTGGAGCTCGTAGGCGTTCAGGGCGCCACCGAAGCCGGCCTCGGCGTCGGCCACGATCGGGGCGAGCCAGTTCTCGACCGAGGTGTCACCCTCGATGCGGGCGATCTCGTCGGCACGCAGCAGCGCGTTGTTGATGCGGCGGACGACCGTCGGGACCGAGTTGGCCGGGTACAGCGACTGGTCCGGGTAGGTGTGGCCCGAGAGGTTGGCGTCGCCGGCGACCTGCCAGCCCGAGAGGTACACGGCCTCGAGGCCGGCACGGATCTGCTGGACGGCCTGGTTACCCGTGAGGGCGCCGAGGGAGTTGACGAAGTCCTTGTTGTTGACCTTGTCCCAGAGGATCTCCGCGCCGCGGCGGGCGAGGGTGTGCTCCTCGACGACGGTGCCCTGCAGATCGGCGACCTGCTGAGCGGTGTAGTTGCGGGTGATGCCCTTCCAGCGGGGGTTGGTGTCCCAATCCTTCTGGATCTCTTCAGCGGTACGTGCCTTGCCGATGTTCGACATCGCGACTCTTTTCTGTCTCGGGGGCGGACTCGAGTTCGCATATCTGCGAGTTGCGAGATCCTGTACGACACAAGAGTGCCACACCCACCGCACCCCGTCTACCTGCGACTTGTGCAAATTCCGCGAGTTTCCTTGCCTCTTTTGCAAACTTTGCGAAGAATGTGGGGTGCACCACGAACTGGAAGGGGAAAGCCGATGACGGCCTCACATATGGGCGCGCGACTGCGGCGTCTGCGAGAGGAGAAGGGCCTGACGCAGGCCGCCTTCGCCACGTCGCTCGGCTTGTCGTCGTCGTACCTCAATCAACTCGAGAGGGACACCCGTCCCGTCACCTCCCGCGTCCTCACCACCCTCTCGGAGGTCTACGGCGTCGACTCGACCTTCTTCGCCTCGGACGCCGACACGCGCCTGATCGCCGAGCTGACCGAGGCGCTCACCGACCCCCAGGTCTCCTCGGGCATCCCCGCCTCGGAGGTGATCGACCTCGTCCAGGCCCACCCCGCCCTGGCGCGGGCCTTCGCCGTCCTCAACCAGCGCTACCGCAACTCGGCGGATCTCCTCGCGGCCCTGACCGAGGCCCGGAACCTGCCCGCCGGCGAGCTGGACAACTCGGCGCTGGCGATGCCGCACGAGGAGGTGCGCGACTACTTCTACCAGCGGCAGAACTACATCGACTCCCTCGACACCGCGGCCGAGGAGCTCACCAACCGGATCCGCATGAACCGCGGCGATGTGCGTACCGAACTCGAGAACCGGCTGTCGGAAACGCACGGCGTGCGGGTGGTCCGTCGCGTCGATCTGCCGGACGGCCTGTGGCATCGGCACTCCGCCGAGGAGCGGCGCCTCGACCTGTCAGCGCATCTGACCGCCGGCCAGCAGGCGTTCCGCGTGGCCTCGGAGCTGGCGTTCCTGGAGCACGGGGATCTGCTCGACCAGTTGGTCGCCGACGGCGCGTTCAGCTCCCCGGCCGCGCACGCCATGGGCCTCCGCGGCCTGGCCAACTATTTCGCCGCCGCCGTCCTCATGCCGTACGAGCGCTTTCTCGATACGGCGGAGGACTTCCGCTACGACGTCGAGCGCCTCATGACCTTCCACGCCACCGGGTACGAGACGGTCTGCCACCGCCTGTCCACGCTCCAGCGGCCTGGGGCATCGGGCGTGCCGTTCAGTTTCGTCCGCGTGGACCGCGCGGGGAACATGTCGAAGCGCCAGTCCGCGTCCGGCGTCCACTTCACCACGTCGGGCGGCACGTGCCCGCTGTGGAACATCTACGAGACGTTCTCGTTCCCGGGCAAGATCATGCGGCAGGTCGCCGAGACCACCGACGGCCGCATGCACCTGTGGGTGTCGCGCACGGTCACCACCCGACCGATGCGCTTCGGCCAGTCGCGCAAGACGTTCGCGATCGGCCTGGGCTGCGAAGCGCGCCACGCGCACCGGACGGTGTATGCGCAGGGCCTGGACCTGAACGACGCCGACGCGGCCACCAAGATCGGCGCCGGCTGCCGGATGTGCGAGCGCCCGGCCTGCCCCCAGCGCGCCTTCCCGCCGCTCAACCGCACGCTGTCCGTGGACGCCCACCGCTCGGCGCTGTCGCCGTACCTCCTCGACGAACCCGGCTCCCCCGCACCGTCGACTGCCCTACCCTTGCGGCCATGAGCCAGCCGAGCGACACCCCTGACACCAGCGCCGCCACGCCCCGCCCCACCGGCACGTCCGGCGGCGCTGGCGTCTCCGCATCCGGCGCGCCCGGCGAACCCAGCGCATCGGCACCCAGCGCCCCCGGTGCGTCAGGCGGCGCTGGCACGGCCCCGCGCATCCGCCCCGGGGGCTTCCGCGAACTCGGCCCGATCGGCTGGGCGGTCAACCGCCTGGGCGCGCTCGTCACGGGCAAGCGCGACGTCCACCTGTTCGCCACGCTCGGCCACGCGCGCCGCCTCTTCCCCGCCTGGCTCGCGTACTCGGGGATGATGATGCCGTTCGGGATCCTCGACCGCCGCACCACCGAACTGGTGATCCTGCGCATCGCGCATCTGCGGGGCAGCGTGTACGAGCGGGCTCACCACGAGCGGATCGGGGCGGGTGTAGGACTCGACGACGACGAGATCGCCCGTACCACCGAGGATCCGTCCACCGCCCCGTGGACCGACCGCCTCCGGACCGTGTTGATCGCCGTCGACGAGCTGGTGCGGACCAAGGACATCGCCGACGACACGTGGGCCCGTCTGTCCTCGCATCTGAACTCGTCGGAGCTGGTGGCGCTGGTGCAGTTGGTGGCGCAGTACGACGGGCTCGCCACCTCCCTGCACGTCCTGCGCATCCAGCCCGACAAGCCCCGCTGACCCAGCGCATCTCCTCGTCCACCGACCGCACCCGCCCCGCCGCCCGCGTACCGACCGGGCCCCGACTTGCGTACCGGCCGGGCCGCGACTTGCGCACCCGGAATGCACCTTTTCAGCCCGGTTACGCGCCCCGTTTGCGGCGTTCTGGGCGCGTAACCTGCAGCGACCGCCGACGAACCCACACATTCGATGGCCCCCGCCGCCTGGGCGCCTGCCGCCACCGGTAGGTTCTCCACACGCTCGGCGCTCTCCACAGTTTCCGTCCATTCCGACCTCCACCGAGCGGGCGTCGCGGCGAAGCCGGGCATCCTGCGACGCATGGCCACATACTTCCGGGGCTCTCCCCATCCTGTGCTGTCCGAAGCCCGACTCTCGAGCGAGCTCTCAACACTGTCCCGTCATGCCCGTGAGCGGGATTTCGTCAAGATCGCTGATGAGCTCTGGCTGCCGGCAGACCACCCCGCTGACTTCGAGAGCCTCTCGGTCGCGTTCTCCCGTCTCTATCCGGACTCGGTCCTCACCGGATGGTCAGCCGCGAAGCTGCATGGCATCATTCCGCCCGACAATGCCGTACCGGAGCTATGTGTAGGCCCCGTCGGCAGACGACGGCGCGGGCTCCGGATCCGGCGTTATCCCATTCCTGAATCCGCCATCGAGGTACGACGAGGAGTCCGGCTCACCAGCCGTCGCCGCACCGCCTTGGACCTCGCCAGACTCAGTGATCACCTCGCCGGAGTCCTGGCCGTCGAGAAGTTCTACCGCCGCGGATTCACACCGCGCGAGTTGGCTGCCGAGGTCGAGAGCGGGCGCGGCACCTGGGGCATCGCCCGCGCGCGCCGTGTGCTCGACGACGCACATCCCAAGAGCGAGTCTCCGCGCGAGACCGAGACTCGGCTGTTCCTGCGGGATGCCGGCTTCACCGCGTTCATTCCACAAGTCGAAGTGCGAGACCTCGGATACCGCCTCGACCTCGCCGACCGCAGAACGAAGATCGCCGTTGAGTACGACGGCATTCACCACGACGATCCGTTGCAACAGTCGAAAGATCGCGTCCGACGCAATCGCTTACAGGCTGCCGGGTGGATCATCATCGTGCTCGACTCCAGAATCTTCCGCAGCCAGCTCGACATCCTCCTCCACCAAGTTCGTGCGGCCTATGCACGCCGGGCATTCGAGGCGGCCAGCTGACAGCGGCCCGGCCAGTCGCACCAGACGCCGGCTCGCGCGCCCTATTCGCTGCATGCACACTCAGCGCAGGCCGACTTGTGCGCCCTGTTTGCAGCAAACAGGGCGCACAAGTGGGTGGAAAAGGCGCACTCCGGGTGCGCAAGCCTGCGGGGGCCGGGACCGTGCCCGAGCCGGACCGAGCGAGCCGGCGTAGGCGCGGGGCCAGGGGCAGGGCCGAGTCAGGGCAGCGGCGCCTGCTCGCCCGCCGGCTCGGCGTGGGACAGACAGACGCGGGCCCGGTCATCCAGACCCAGGACCACCGTCTCGCCCGCCGGCACCTGCACGGGGCTGCCCTGCACGGTGCAGTCGAAGTCGACGCCGTCGAGGTTGGTGATCGTGATCTCGGTGTGCGTCACGCAGACCTTCACGAGTGTCCCGCGCACGGTCAGCCGGAACGTCAGCGCGCCCCATTCGGCGGGCACGCGGGGGTCGAATGAGATGTCGCCGCCGTAGTCGCGCATGCCGCCGAACCCGCTCACCAGCGCGGACCACACACCCCCGGTCGAGGCCACGTGGATGCCGTCGGCGGCGTTGCCGTGCAC
>NZ_JBSHMJ010000059.1:0-12516 GCF_053645265.1 Dietzia sp. NPDC055343
CAGTAGGTCCCGCAGTTGGTGGGCGCGGGGACCCCGTCGATCCGGTCGGCCAGATACTGCACGGTCCCGGGCAGGCCGGCGAGCATCGGCGTCGCATGGTTGATCACCATGCCGGGGGCGATCGGCGGCGTGTGATCGATGACCATCTCGACGTCGGCGCCCAGGGCGCACCAGTCGCGGCCGAGCTGCTGCGACTGCGGCCCCGGCACCACGTCGTCGTTTACCGGCGAGAGGATCCGCACCGGCGTGGTGGGCTTCAACCGCCCCACCCGCTGCATCTCCAGGTACTTCATGGCCACCGGGTCCTCGCGGACGATCTCCACGGCAGGTCGGCCGGTCTTGGTGTAGCTGGCGGTGCGGTGCTGGAAGAACTGGACCGCGGTCTCACCGATGCACTGGTCGGCGGTCGAGGTCAGCATCGCCTGGCCTCCGTCACTGAGGTGGACGTCCATTCGCTCCCTCAGCTCGGGGTAGGCGTCGGAGAGGCTGTTGAGGGCGTAGCCGATCACGCCCGCGATAGCGGACCCGTCGGCCTGCTCGAGCGTGGCCAGCAGGTCGGCCGGCGGCGAGCCCGCGGCGGTCCCGACCAGGTCGAGCTCCGGCGCGTACTGCGGATGAAGCTCGGCCGCGGCCGCCACCGCCCCGCCACCCTGCGAGTACCCGGAGAACACCGTGCGCGGGTTCGGGCCGGTGTCCGCACCGGGCACGGACGGAGCGACGCGGGCGAGGTCGAGCACGGCGCGTGCCTGGGCCTCGCGGTGCACATACGAGTGGAGGCCGGGCGTGCCCAGGCCCTCGAAGTCGGTCACTGCCACCGCGTACCCGCGGGCCAGCAGGGCATAGGCCTGGATGATCTCGTAGCCGAACCCGACGCCGGGCGGATCCGTCTGGACGTTGGCCACGTTCTGGAAGGTCTTCGACGGCGCGCAGTGGTCGGCCTGCCCCTGCGTGCCGGGCGCGATCACGGCGAGCGGTCGCGAACCGGCGCCGGCCCATGGGGCCCGCGGCTGCAGGTAGGTGCCGGTCACGGCGATCTGCTGGCCCCGGGAGCCGACGGAGGTGTACATGATGCGCTGCGCGTCGGTCGACAGCGGGCCGGCACCGGCGGTGAGGGCATCCGAGCCGGGGACGTCCGGGAGGGCGCCGGCGAGCGGGAACGCCTCCGTCTTGATCAGGGCGCCGCTGTCCGCGGGAAGGTCGGCCGGCGGCTGATAGAACGCGGGCGCCGGGTCGTTGGACGATCCCTGCGCTGATGCGGCAGGGGCGACGAGGGCCCCTCCGGCGACAGTGGTGGTGATGGCGGCGGCGAATGCGGCTGCGCGCATCGCGGTTCGACGAAGTTGCACGGTCCCCCCGGACTTTGTGTTTCGGATCACTAGCTGTGGGGAGTGTAAGCGCACAATGTGGACGGCAGTCCGTTCACCCCGTTTCGACGCCGTGGCTCAACCCTTGACTTTTAATAGTCGACCGGTCTACTAATTAATTCATGGACACGGGAGAGACGGTCGTGGCGCCGCGGCGGCGAGGTCGTCCGCCCAAGGACCAGTCACAGCCGGATGCCCCTCGAGCGCGTTTGCTGCGCCGGGGCGTGGCGATCCTGACGGAGAAGGGATTCAGCGCCGTGCGGATCGAGGAGGTCCTCACCGCGGCCGAGGTGCCGAAGGGGTCGTTCTACTACTACTTCGGCAGCAAAGAGGATTTCGGTTTCGCCCTGATCGACGAATACGCCGACTACTTCGCAGCCAAACTCGATCGCTGGTTCGAGGACCAGACACTCACCCCGCTCGACCGCCTCCGCGCGTTCATCGCGGACGCGCGGGAGGGCATGGCCCGGCACGAGTTCCGGCGTGGTTGCCTCGTCGGCAATCTCGGCCAGGAGATGGGCGCCCTGCCGCCCTCGTTCCGGGACCGCCTCACCGCGGTTCTCCGTGATTGGGAAGCGCGCACCGCGCGGTGTCTGACGGCAGCGCGAGACGCCGGCGAGATACCGGCAGACGCGGATTGCGTCCGACTGGCCGAGTTCTTCTGGATCGGGTGGGAGGGGGCCGTTCTGCGCACGAAGCTCGAACGCGACCCCGCCGCGCTGGACACGTTTGCAGAACAGTTCCTGGCGATGATCGCCGACGACACCCATGAGAGGCAGTGATGAGCGAGAACTTCAGAGCAGTACTGATCAGTGGAGGCGACAGCGGGCACTCGGCGGAGGTCGCCGATGTGTCGCCGGCGCAGCTCCCCGAGGGCGATGTGACCGTGCGGGTGGCCTGCTCGACCCTCAACTACAAGGACGCGCTCGCCATCACGGGCAGGGGCTCGGTGGTCCGATCCTTCCCGATGGTGCCCGGGATCGACTTCGCGGGCACAGTGGAGGAGTCCACGAATCCGGACTTCGCGCCCGGTGACCGCGTCGTACTGAACGGCTGGGGCGTGGGGGAGCGCCACTGGGGCGGGCTCGCCGAATACGCCCGGGTGAAGGGCGAATGGTTGATCCCGCTCGAGGAGGCGTTCACGTTCGAGCAGGCCATGAGCATCGGCACCGCCGGGTACACCGCGATGCTGTGCGTGATGGCACTCGAGCGCCACGGGGTGACTCCTGACTCCGGGGAGGTCCTGGTCACCGGCGCTGCCGGCGGCGTGGGGAGCGTCGCCATCGCCGTGCTGGCCAAGTTCGGTTACCGGGTGGTCGCCGTGACCGGTCGCCCGGAAGAATCCGACTACCTCACGGGGCTCGGCGCGACCCGAATCCTGCCGCGGTCGGACTTCACCGAGTCCGGGAAGCCACTCGCCAAGGAGCAGTGGGCGGGCGCGATCGATGTGGCGGGCGGCCGCGTGCTCGCCAACGTCTGCGCGCAGATGAAGTACCGATCTGTGGTCGCGGCGTGCGGACTGGCCGCCGGGATGGACTTCCCCGCCACCGTCGCGCCCTTCATCCTGCGCGGGGTCACCCTGGCCGGCGTCGACAGCGTGATGTGCCCCGTGGACGAGCGCCGGGAGGCCTGGCGCCGGCTCGCGACCGACCTCGACCCGGCCCTGCTGGAGTCGATGACGGAGAAGATCACCCTCGACGACTGCATCCCGGTCGCTGACGCACTGCTCGACGGAACCGTGCGCGGCCGCGTCATCGTCCCCCTCACCGACAACTGATCGAAGGACCACCACCTCATGAGCGACACCAAGGCCCCCAGCCGCTTCCCGGTACCCGAGCTCGACGACCTGCCCGAGGACATCCGGGCGGCCATCCTGGCCGTCGAGGAGAAGTCCGGCTTCATCCCCAACGTCTTCCTGATGCTGGCCCACCGCCCGGATGAGTTCCGCGCGTTCTTCGCCTACCACGACGCCCTGATGGACAGGCCGGGGAATCTGACCAAGGCCGAGCGGGAGATGATCGTCGTCGCGACCTCGGGCCCCAACCAGTGCCAGTACTGCGTGGTCGCCCACGGCGCGATCCTGCGGATCCGGGCCAAGGATCCCCTCGTGTCCGACCAGATCGCCACGAACTACCGCAAGGCGGACATCACTGATCGGCAGAAGGCCATGCTCGACTTCGCGCTTAAGGTCTCCGCCGAGGCCTATGCCGTGTCCGACGAGGACTTCGCCATCCTCGAAGGCCACGGTTTCACCCAGGACGACGCCTGGGACATCGCCTCCATCTCGGCGTTCTTCGGCCTGTCCAACAGGATCGCCAACGTCGCCAGCCTGCGCCCCAACCCCGAGTTCTATGGGATGGGCCGCGGCTGAACTCCTGCCGTTGAGCCGGCCCGCCAGAGGTCGTTCGCGGCGGCCGTGACCGCGGCCAGGGTGGCCGCGAGGACGGAGCGATCCCTCCCGGCTGTCCAGCGGACGTCGGCGCCGGCACGGAATTCGACCAGGGTGAGCGCCTCGCTCTGACTGCCCGCCCCCACGCTGGTCTGGTGCAGGCTGAGGACCTCCACGTCGATGCCGCCTGCCGCGAGGGCTCTGGTGAGCGCCTCGACCGGGCCGACCTCGGTGTGGACGCTGACCTCGTCGTCGTCGTCAATCGTCAGAGCGATCCGGGTGTGGGCCCGCCCGCCCGTCTCGGACGTGGAGAACTTCCTACTCCCGGACCTGCAGCGCATCGAATCCCTGGCGTCGGACGACACCGACCCCGCCGACCACTCGCTCTAGACCGCCCCGCCCGGAAGAAGGGCCGTCAGTCGCTCTTCTCGCGTGCCTTCTTGGTCTTCCGATCGTTCGCCTTGCGCAGCGCCTCGACGAGTTCGTCCTTGGTCATGTCGGACCGGCCCTCGATGTCGAGCTTCTGGGCCTGCTCGTACAGGTGCTCCTTGCTCGCGTTGGCGTCCACGCCGCCCTTCGACTCGCCGGACGGATTCGGGCCGCCGCTGGCGGACTGCGAGTCGGACGGCCCGGCGGAATCCTTGGGCTCCCAGTGGTCGCCGACCTTCTCGTGCGTGTGTTTGACGGCGCCCCACGCGGTGCGGGCCACCCGCGACTCGTCGCTGTACTCCTCCTCCGCGGAGTCGTAGGCCTTCGCGAAGGTGTCCTTGGCCTTCTGGTCGCTGCGCTGCAGCGTCGAGGGCAGTTCGCTCTCCTTGGCGTGTCCGTCCTTGCCTGTCTTGGGCATGGTGGCTCCTTCCGTCGTCTGCAACCCGGTACAAGGCCGACCCTAAGCCGGGGTGAGGGGAACGGGAACCGGTCCGGCCCCCGTCGGGGTGCCGCCCGCGTGGGGCCGCGGGTGCACCCCTTGCGTTAGATACCCTAGGGGGGTACCGTATGGGTCATGGCCGAGCACGGATACACCCACAACAAGGAGAACCACCTCAAGCGACTGCGCCGCATCGAGGGGCAGGCCCGCGGCCTGCAGCGGATGGTCGAGGAGGACAAGTACTGCATCGACATCCTCACGCAGGTCTCCGCCATGACGCGGGCGCTGCAGTCCGTCTCGCTCAGCCTGCTCGAGGAGCACCTGGGCCACTGCGTCGCCGGCGCCATCGAGCACGGCGGCCCCGAGGCCGAAGCCAAGCTGAAGGAAGCCAACGAGGCCATCGCGCGCCTGGTCAAGTCCTGACAATCCACGCCGGACTCCGCACTGCGGGGCGCCCGAAATCAGAGGAGAAACCATGTCTGCCGCCGACACCCACACCGCCACCTTCACCGTCTCGGGTATGACCTGCGGCCACTGCGTGAGCTCGGTCGAGGAGGAGGTCCTCGAGATCCCCGGAGTGTCCAGCGTCGAGGTCGAGCTGGAGTCCGGCCGTCTTGTCGTCGTCTCCCCCAACCCGGTCGATCCCGCGGCGGTCCGCGCCGCGGTCGACGAGGCCGGGTACACCGTCACAGCAGAGGAGTGAGTGCTCCGTGACCACGAGTGAGGACACCACCACCGCGCGTGAGGACGCCGCCACCACGCAGCTCGAGCTCGAGATCGAGGGCATGACCTGCGCGTCGTGCGCCAACCGCATCGAGCGCAAGCTCAACAAGCTCGACAATGTCTCGGCCGCGGTCAACTACGCCACCGAGAAGGCGCGCGTACAGATCGCCGCCGGCGTCGAGCCGCAGCTGTTGCTGGACACCGTCGAGCAGGCCGGCTACTCGGCACGGCTGCCGAAGCCGCGCACCGCCGCCCCCGGGACCGCCGGGGCGCCCGGCGCCACGGGCTCCGGAACGGCAATGGGCAACGCGGGCAACTCCACCGACGACGCCGCCGGCGTCGACCGCGTCGAGAGCCTCAAACAGCGAGTGATCATCTCGGCCGCCCTGTCGATCCCGGTGATCGCGATGGCCATGATCCCGGCACTGCAGTTCACCTACTGGCAGTGGCTCTCGCTCACGCTCGCCGCGCCCGTCGTGGTGTGGGGCGCGTACCCGTTCCACCGCGCGGCCTGGATCAATCTCCGGCACGGCACGTTCACCATGGACACGCTGGTGTCGATGGGCACGCTCGCCGCGCTGGCCTGGTCGCTGTACGCGCTGTTCCTCGGCCACGCCGGCATGCCGGGCATGACGCACGGCTTCGAGTTCTCGCTCTCGCCCAGTGACGGCGCGGGCGACATCTACCTCGAGGCCGCGGCCGGCGTCACCACGTTCATCCTGCTCGGCCGCTACTTCGAGGCCCGGTCCAAGCGCACCGCCGGCGCCGCCCTGCGCTCGCTTCTCGAGCTGGGGGCCAAGGAGGTGTCGGTCCTGCGGGACGGCGTCGAGACCCGCATCCCGGTCGAGGCGCTGCAGGTGGGCGAGGAGTTCGTCGTCCGCCCCGGTGAGAAGATCGCCACCGACGGCGAGATCGTCGACGGCGCCTCCGCGGTCGACACCTCCATGGTCACCGGCGAGTCCGTGCCCGCCGAGGTGTCCGAGGGCGACGCCGTGGTCGGTGGCACCGTCAACGCGAGCGGCCGCCTGGTCGTGCGCGCCACCCGCGTCGGCTCGGACACGCAGCTCGCGCAGATGGCGCAGATGGTGGAGGACGCCCAGTCCGGCAAGGCCGCCGCGCAGCGTCTGGCCGACCGCATCTCGGGCATCTTCGTGCCCGTCGTGCTGGTGCTGGCCGTGGCGACGTTCGTGTTCTGGATGATCACCGGCGCCGGCGCGGCCATGGCGTTCACCGCCGCGGTCGCCGTGCTCATCATCGCCTGCCCGTGTGCGCTGGGTCTGGCCACGCCGATGGCACTGATGGTCGGCACCGGCCGCGGCGCCCAGCTGGGCATCCTCATCAAGGGCCCGGAGGTGCTGGAGTCCACGCGCAAGGTCGACACGATCGTCCTGGACAAGACCGGCACCGTCACCACCGGCAAGCACGCCCTGGTCTCTACGACCGTCGCGGACGGTGAGGACGAGGCGCAGGTGCTGCGTCTGGCCGGCGCGGTGGAGGACGCCTCCGAGCACCCTATCGCCCGCGCGATCGCCGCGGGTGCGCGCGAGAAGGCCGGTGACCTCCCGGCCGTGGAGGGCTTCCGTAACCACGAGGGGCTGGGCGTCTCCGGTCGCGTCGCCGCAGGCGTCGGCCCCGGTGATGGGGGCGACGACGACACCACTACCGAGGAGGTCATCGTCGGCCGGCCGGCGCTGCTGGCGGACCGTGCCATGCCGCTGCCCGAGGAGCTGCAGCGGGCCATGGACGCCGCCTCGGAGCGCGGCCAGACCGCTGTCGCGGTGGGGTGGGGCGGCCGGGCCCGCGGGGTGCTGGTGGTGGCCGACCAGATCAAGGAGACCTCCGCCGAGGCGATCCGCCGGTTCCGTGAGCTGGGGCTCACGCCGATCCTGCTCACCGGCGACAACGCCAAGGTGGCCACCGCGGTGGCCGAGCAGGTGGGGATCGACCCCGGGCCGGAGACGGTGATCGCCGAGGTCATGCCCGCCGACAAGGTGGAGCAGGTGCGCCGGCTGCAGGCCGAGGGCCGGGTGGTGGCGATGGTCGGCGACGGCGTCAACGACGCGGCCGCCCTGGCCACCGTCGACCTCGGGCTGGCGATCGGTACCGGCACCGACGCCGCGATCGAGGCCTCCGACCTCACGCTGGTCCGCGGCGACCTTCGGTCGGCGGCGGATGCCATTCGGCTGTCCCGCCGGACCCTGGGCACGATTCGCGGCAACCTGTTCTGGGCGTTCGCCTACAACGTCGCGGCGCTCCCGCTGGCCGCGGCCGGGCTGCTCAACCCGATGATCGCCGGCGCCGCGATGGCGTTCTCGTCGGTGTTCGTGGTGGCGAACAGCCTGCGGCTGCGGAGGTTCCGCGCCGCGGTCTGAGCTACTGCGTACCCGGTGGGGCAGCTCCACCGGGTACGCATGCGAGTGACCGCACGCAGCGTCTACGCGTCGAGCTGTGGCGCGACGATTCGGCTCCACCCGGCCACTGAACCGGTCGGGGGTGATGGCGGCATTGTCGTCGGGGCCCTGGACGACGGACGACACCTGTGGCCGCGCGCAGGATTGGTCCGGGGCTCGGGACTGTCATCGCTGAAGAACTGCCCGCGGAGAAGATGGCTCCGGTTGCAAGACACCCCCCTCCGGTCGCACGACAAACTGTGCGAATTTCTTGCCGGATCTCGCACGAGACGTCTTGCAGCCCCGGGGCTATGTCTTGCAACCGCGGGCTGAGGGCGTGCAGCCGCGGCCGACGCCTGACGGTGGACCGCCCGTCCCGCCGCCCTCCGGAATCCGCTACTCTCCCGCGACATCCGGTGTCGATGGAGGCGAGAGTGGTGGGGTACTCGGCTGTTGCGACTGCCGCGCTGCTCGTCGCGCCCGGGTTACATCGTGCCGGGTTCGTGCCCAACGTCGTGGCCGCGACGGTCGGCGCAGCCGGTGGCGGCGCGGCAAGGGACGACAACGACGACGAGGACCTCACCCTCGACCTGGTCGCCGAGTACCGGGTCGGGCGGGTCGCGCTGGCGCTGTCCTCGCTGGTCCGGGCGCGGAGCCGCGGCGGGGTGACGGTGCTCTGGCAGGCGCACGTGACCACCCTCGCCGACCAGATCTCGCAGAACTCCGTGGGGTTGGCGGCCGCCAGGGTGGGTTGAGCGGATACCCGACCCGGCGGAGTGACGTCTGGTTCGGCTGTGTGGTGGCTATCCGAAGAGATCCGGCAGACCGTCGGCGATGCGGTCCGGGAAGGCCGGCTCGCGCTTGGCCAGGAAAGCCTCGACGCCCTCGCGGACGTCGGCCGAGGCGCCGCGGGTGAAGATGCCGACAGACTCCGCGGCGTGTGCCTCCTCGGGGCCGGCGGCGCCGAGCATGCGCCACATCAGCGCGCGGGTCAGTGCCACGGAGACCGGCGCCGTTCCGGCGACCATGTCGCGGGCCACCTCGATGGCCCTGGCCAGCACGTTCCCGGCGGGGACGAGTTCGCGGACCAGGCCACTTTCGAGTGCTTCGTCCGCCGGGACCATGCGGGCGCCCATCGTCCATTCGACAGCGGTAGAGATTCCCACGACCCGCGGGAGGAACCACGTCGAGCACGCCTCCGGCACCAGCCCGCGGCGGGTGAAGACGAATCCGAAGCGGGCGTTCTCGGCGGCGATCCGGACGTCTGCCGGCAGCGTCATGGTTACCCCGACCCCGGTGGCCGGACCGTTGATCGCAGCGATGACCGGCTTCGACATGCGGTAGATGCGCAGCGAGACGAGCCCGCCGGTGTCGGCCGGGACCTCTCCGGCGGCCCCGGCCTCGGCGACGAAGGTGGAGCCCCCACCGGACAGGTCCGCGCCCGCGCAGAACGCCCGACCGGCGCCGGTGAGGACCACGGCGCGGATCGAGTCATCGGCGTCGACGGCGTCGAAGGCCCTGATCAGGTCGCGCAGGTTCCGGTCGGTCACCGCGTTGAGCTTGTCGGGCTTCTCGAGGCGGATGATCGCTATCTCGCTGTCGCGCTCGATCGCGATGTCCGGGAGGTTCGGAAGGCTGACCGGGTCGCGCCGGCCTGAAGTGTTGGTCATGCGTCCATAATGAGGGCGCGGCTCGTTGTCCGCCGCCGGTCTGCTCAACCCGGCTATCGCCGGTGCCGCGACGTCGTTCTTCTCGGTAGCCATGGTGGCAAACAGCCTGCGGCGGTGGAGGTTGCGCGCCGGATGAACGCGCGTGCCCTGTTCTGACTGTTGACAGCCGCGGCGAAAATCACCTGATGAAGGGATAAGTAAACACTGGGATCTTTGTAACGTTAAGAATGTTATCGCTGATATGGTCGACGAGTCATCAATGAGAGATGGCATACGTTCAGGCGTCGACAGGCGGTCGACGCCCGGTGCAAAGGGAGCACACATGAAGTCTTTTGGTCGAGTAGTTGTGGCCGCGTCGGCGGCAGTCGCGTTCACTGCCGGCTCCGCGTTCGTCGCGCCGGTCGTCGGTGCTGCGCCCGGCCCGCTCGGCTCGCTGGGCACCGGTTCGTTGGGCTCGGTTGGCGGCCACTGTGGTGAGCAGGTCGTCACGTCCGTGAATGCGGAGGGCGACGCCTGGGCTACCCCGGGCGACGAGACCGCTGCTGCGATCGGTGCTGCCCCCGAGGGCGCGCCGGCGCCGGTCGGCAAGTCGGCCCTCAAGTTCTCCGATGAGAACAAGAAGAACGATGAGAGCGAGGTGACGGGCGGTTCGTCGCTGTACAAGACCGTCGACATGCCGCTTGCGGACCTTCTCGACGATGAGGGCAAGGGCGTCAAGCTGAGCTTCGACTACTTTGCGAGCGGCCAGGCCCCGGCGCTGCAGATTCGTCTCCTCGGTGCGAACGTCAAGGATTCTGAGGACAAGTCCAACGATGGTTTCGCGACCATCGTGTGGAGCCCGGCCGCTTCCGACGGCACGTGGAAGATCGCGGACGCCAACGCAGCGGACAAGTTCTGGGTGACCCGCACACTCGTCGGCGAGGACGGTGAGCCGACTCTCGCGAGGGGGGCGGAGACGACGCTCGCGAAGATCGTTGAGCTGAACCCCGAGGCGAAGGTCACCGCCTACGGCGTACAGCGGACCCAGGAGAACAAGTCCACCAACGTCGCCATCGACAACTTCCAGTTCGGCTGCGAAGTCACGAACTTCGAGGCACCGGCCGAGGCAGGCCCGCTGGGCAGCCTCTCCGGCATCTTCGGCAGCCTGACCGGCTCGCTCTGAACCGCTAACTCTGCCGGGATCACCCCGCAGAAGGAGCAGATCCAGACCCCCGGTCTGTGATCACTGCATGACGGTCGACTTCTGACCGGGACGTTGTGGGCGGAGTTCATCAGAACCCCGCCCACAACGCTATTTCTCGTGAATAGGCTACGGCGAGGCCCGGTCGCTGCGCCGTGAACGACCTCGACACCTGGTCACGGTTCCGTCCAGTGCCTGTTCGTGGTGTGGTGGGGCCATGAGGTCACAGAGAAGCACTCCCGCATCCGATAGAACCTCGACCCACCCCGGCGGGGTCCCTTCTGCGGCAACAGGCTGGTTTCTGCCGATCGTGACCGTGCTGGGTGTCGCCGCCGCGATTGTGGCCGCGTTCATCGGCAGCGGCGCGCTGGGCGGCACCCCGATCAACGAGGCCGCCGGCGGAGCGCTGTCCGCCGACGCCACACCGATCGCCCCGGCGGGCACGGCATTCAGCATCTGGAGCGTCATGTACATAGGTCTGGCCGCCTATGCGATCTGGCAGCTCACCCCCACCGCCCGGCGCTCGCCGCGGCAGGAGGCGGTCAGACCGTGGGCGTTGGCCTCCGCGGTGCTCAACGCGCTCTGGATCTGGACCGTGCAGCTTGGCTGGCTGGCGGTGTCGGTGCTGGTGATCGTGGTGTTGCTGGCCGTGATCATCCGCCTGATGTTCCTCCTCGGCGCGCCGCGTACCGGGGGGATCGTCGAGAAAGTGGTGACCGACGGGACGTTCGGGCTCTACCTGGGCTGGGTGTCCGTGGCGTTCCTGGCCAACACCTATGCCTGGCTCGCCGACGCCGGCGTGGACATCGTCACGCGAATCCAGCTCGGGGTGGTGGGCATCGTGGTGGCCGCCGGGATAGGCATCGCCACCGCCCTGCTCAGCGGCGGACGGATCGCTCCCGCCTTGGCCACGAGCTGGGGCCTGGCCTGGGTCTCGGTCGGACGCACCGAGGGGGCGTACGAGTCGCCCGAGCTGGTGTGGACCGCCGTACTCGCGGTGGTCGTGGTGCTGTTCGTCGCCGTCGCTGCGAACGTGACAGCGCGCTCGCGCTCGAGCGCATAGACGCAGCAGCGCCCGTCACCGCGACCCGGCCAGGTAACCCCGGTCAGGCCGCCCCCAGCAAGGCGACCCCGCCGGAGCGCACCGCGAAGTAGGCGGCGCCCAGCACCGCGCCGATCACCATGGCCGGACCGAAGGCGATCCCGCTCTTCGCGCCCACCCGCCGCGCGGCCAGCAGCACCAGCGCCACGGCGGCGTTGATGACGAATGCGGCCAGCGTTCCCGCCATCACGGCAGGCCAGCCCAGCCAGCCGAGGAACGCGCCCAGCAGCCCGGACAGTTTGACGTCGCCCAGCCCCATCCCGGAGGGGTTGATCAGCGCCAGGATGAAGTAGAAGGCCAGCAGCACGGCGGCAGCGGCGGCGGCCCGGCCGAGCGAGCCCCACTCGCTGTAAACAGCGGCAGCCACGAGTAGCCCGCCGAACACCACCGGGTACATCGGCAGCACGATCTTGTCCGGCAGCCGGAAGACGGCCAGGTCGATCGTCACCAGCAGCGCGCAGGCCACGGCGAGCGCGGCGAACGTCACGAGGTCAGCCCAGCCTCGCGCGAGGTAGGCGGCCCCGAACCCGCCGGTGGCCGCGAGCACGATGTGCAGCCCGATACGTAGCCAGCGCGAATCGGAGTCGGCGAGGCCACGCATCCACTGGCCGAGCGCGGCCGCGGACCCCGCGCACACGAGCCCGGACGCGACGGCGATCACGAACAGCACAACGGCACCCGGCGCAGGAAGTTCAGCAGTACGAGGCGGTGATGAGAACGCACGGTCAGGAGAATGCCTCCATCATGTTGATCACGGTCGGTCCGAGCAGCACGATGAACAGTACGGGCAGGATGCACACCAGGAGGGGGAAGATCACCTTCACCGGCAC
>NZ_JBSHMJ010000060.1:0-12295 GCF_053645265.1 Dietzia sp. NPDC055343
CTGCTGGCCAAGGAGATCGACGTGCCCTTGATCGCCATCTCCCAGCTGAACCGTGGCCCCGAGCAGCGTACGGACAAGCGGCCCCAGGTCTCCGACCTCCGTGAGTCCGGCTCGCTGGAGCAGGACGCCGACATCGTCATGCTGCTGCACCGCCCGGACTCCACCGAGCGGGACGACCCGCGGGCCGGCGAAGCCGACCTGATTCTGGGTAAGCACCGTGGTGGTCCCACGTCCACGATCACGGTGGCGCACCAGCTGCACTACTCGCGGTTCGTGGACATGGCGCGGGGGTTGTAGCTTGCTGCCGGTTGCCAAGCGGTTTGGCCAAACCGGTGCCGATAGCGCGCCACGCGCTTATTCAGTTTCCCTACCAATTCGGAGCGTTAGCCTCGCCAAACTCACCCGTGCGCCGCACTGGCGTGCCACCGGCCCACCACGCCGCCATCTAACCCGTTGGCGGCGCGAATAGGGCCAAAACGCCACCCCACCAGCAGTGATGCTAGCGCCGATAGCTTATCTTATGACAAGCTGAAACGACTCTATCTGCGCTCCCCGCACATGATGCAGATGCGGGTAACAGTCCGGCCTTCCCTCGAAGTTCCTTTGACCTGCACATTGGTTACGTCGTCGCAGTGGCCCGCTCCAACACGTACACACCACCAACCCGGAACTGCCCCTACGCAGGCGACCAACCAGTCCAGAAGGCTCAGACTGTCTATCGTGACACCCTATGAAACAGAAACTGGGGCGGATAGCGGCCGGAACAATGACATCTGCGGGGGCGCTGATGCTGGTGAGCTGCGCAACCAACGCCGAGATACCCGCCACCTTCGCCGCCACTGTGACCGTTACCGGCGAAGCTGACGAAGTATCAGCCGACTCCGGCGTATGCACCGTTGGATCAACTCGCCTCGCTCCGAACGACGAAGTCGGCCTTTACGGAGAAAGTGCAGGCGCGTCTACCAAGTCGGCCCTGGAAGTTGAGTCCATCGATCAGAATTCAGACGGCACTGGCATATGCACGTACAGGGCACACTTCAATGACGTCCCCGAGAGCCAGAGAGGCTATCAACTGCTCGTGGACGGTGACTTCGTGAAGCGACCCTTCACAGTTAATGAACTCAAGCGCGGCGTCACGCACGTGGTGCAGAACTCCGCACCTCAATAAGGTCACTGGCACCGCCAGGTTTGCCGATAGGTCTGCGATCGTGGCCACATCCCGGCTGCTGACGTGATGCAGGCGTACACGGCAGCCAACTAGCGTCCTACCACATTACGACAGCTCTAAAGTCCCCTTGAGCAGGCGTTACGCTTGCGCCGATAATAATGATTCTGTAAAGCTGAGAATCTCTAGGCTGGGACTACGTCGTGCTCCTGGCTGCGCTTCTCGGTCACTACCCGGGCCTCCCCCTTTTTAGTTGACGGTCACACGCCCTCTTCTCGAAGGAGATCGGCGATGTCGATTCGTGTGACCGTGCCGTCCGGGTGCAGGCCGCGTATTTCTCGGCCTGGCACCCACACCGTGCCATCGGCGTCGGCCGTGACACGCAGATAGTTCGAGTTCACCGCCATCGCGCCGGCAGGTTCGAGTGACGGCAGTTCGAGCAATCCGAAGAGCCAATACCCGTCCTCGTCCGACAGGGTTGCCTCGCCGTCGCGGGTGGTCCACCCGACTGAGGAGGCGGTGGCACTGAAGTGGTGTGCAAGTATCCACATTTGATTGCCCACGAAACCCGCTTCGAGCCCTAGCCCCGGCGGGCGGTGGACGGTGTGGGGTGTCAGGTCGTCGGCGAACGTATGGATCGCGCTTTGGGTCACCACCCAGATCTGTCCGTCGACGATGCCGACGGCATCGACACGGCTGGTGAACTCCACATCGGGTCCCACAGTGACGTCTCCGGTGTCGGAGATCGTGACCAGGCGATAGATGTACTGGGCATCAGCGCCCCCGTATCTGTTCGGGCGCATCGGGACATCGGCTTTGCGCAGCGCGACGACGAAGCGGGGATCGCTGCTGCGGCGCTGGGCGATCACCGGGCGCGAGTCCCATTTCGGCAGATCTAGTGCGATCCGGCGTCCGTCGGGGTGGATCAGGGTGGAGCGCTGCCCGAGGATGAGCATTGCGTGGCCGTCGTAGGCGCAGGCTGACCATTCTCCCAGCGGTTCCGTATCGAGGACCGCCTCCGGGCGGTGTTGGTCGATTCGGTAGCGGTGCTCGCGTGTGAGGACCCAGCAGCCCTGCGTGTCGGGGTACACCGACAGGTGGTGCTGAGTAGTCGGGTGAGACGTGGCGACCGGAAGCGGAAGTACCGTCTGAACCGCAGGAGCCCGGAGATCCAGGTCGAGGCGTGCCACGACTGGAAGCTGTTCATCGGCCACCCACAGGGTGTGACCGCTCACCGCGGAACTGCCGGCCACGAGTCGGGGACGCGGCGCGGGCGGCTGGGCGGTGTCCAAGTCCAGGTGCACGACCACGTCGACCGGGTATTCACGGGAGCCATCAGGCAGAACCTTCGAGCGCTCGGGAAGACCGAAGACGTGGGGGCAGGCCTGGACATCGATCCAACGGGCCGAGTCGGCAACGTCCTCCCATCTCGTGCGCATCGCGGTCTGGACTCTGCGTTGACGCTGCAGCTTGACCTGGATCCGGCACACCCGCCCGCGGGTATGCATCAGATCCGTGCCAAACACTGCCTGGCCGAGCGCGTCAAGCCACAGAAAACCGCGCACCGACACTGTTCCCACCACCGGCCGTTCAGCGGCCCACGCTGCGCACCATCCGTCGCCCTGCAAATGCGTAGACCAGCGCCGGGTCCGCGTGGAGTCGACTTCCGGGTTGCCATCCTTGACGGGGGTCGCCTCGGCCAGGATCGTCACCACCGCCGACTCAACCTCCGGCCTACCCTCGTTGTCGGTGCTGAACAGCAACGGCCAGTGCACGGTGTCCCCCACTCGAGGAGGGGTCACCGAGCCGTCCTCGATCAGCCACTGCTCAATCTGGACCGGGTACACCCGGCGGCCGGCGCACGGCTCGGCCGAGACCACCGTGCTGAGCTCGTCGACGGTCCACGTGCCCTCTTCCCGGTCGATGAACTCCACCGGGGGCGCCTCGGTGGAGGGCCCATCCCACCCGAACATTGCCGGGTCGATCGACTCGGGAAACTCGATGGCGGTGAACTGCGCAGACCAGTCGCCGTCCACTGCGGCCACGGCCACCACCACCCCGGTGGCCTGGTCGACGGTCAACTGGGCCGCCACGCCGTCCACCGTGCCCGGGATGACCCATACCGGCCGCCCCAGATGTGTGCTCCTCTGCACCGGACCCGAGGGGAAACCCTGCTCAATGCCCTGCTCGACCCCGTCAGAGGCGGCCACCACCTCATACCCGGGGCCGACGATGCGAGCGAACCGCGACTCGGTTGTCACCGGCCGCTCAGGGTCCTCGGCGAAGTACCAGGCCCTGGCACCGGTGGAGATGAAGTGAGGTGTCCCGCCGACCCTGTCCAGCCTCAACTGGCCCTGCGCGCGATGAAGATCCAAGCCCTGCGGGTGCAGAAACACCAACATGAGCGGAGACCCTGCCGCATACCCAACGCTGAACCTTGAGTGGCGGTGCGCGGTAACTCGCCCTCGAATCGGCAGCCGGCGCCCACTGGCCATCGCCGCCCTCACTTCAGCCCACTCGGCCACCGGAACCTCCCCCATCTGCCACCCACTGTGGCAGACACCCGCACCGCATCAGTGATTGCGACCGAAATCGTCCGCTGTCAGAATTCCGCGACCACCGCCATTTAAAGCGGGCGCAGGTGGCACCGCCGGGCAATCCGTTCTCGCTGCAGGTTGACACGCCTATACGGGGGTCAACATTGCGTGGTGTGGAGCAACTATGGTCGCCAGATGGGACTCACCGCTCGCGGTCTGACGCGCACGTTCGGAGGTCACACCGCCGTCTTAGAGGCTGACCTCACCTTGAATACAGGCACCATCACCGGACTCGTCGGACCCAACGGGGCGGGAAAGACCACGTTGCTGCTGATGCTCGCTGGCCTGCTGGCCCCGGATTCCGGTTCGCTGGAACTCGACGGTCGCGCAGCGGACTCGGCCCGCCTGCGGTCGTCGATCGGGTGGATGCCGGATATTTTCGGCACCTGGGACAGCCTGACGGCCACCGAGATCCTGTCCACGTTCGGGCGCCTACACGGCCAATCACAAACGGCCGCTCACGCGCGGGCCGCCGAACTCCTCGAGCTGGTCCACCTCACCGAGTTCGCCGACCAACCAGCACACGTGTTGTCCCGGGGCCAGAAGCAGCGGCTGGGATTCGCGCGAGCGCTGGTCAACCGGCCCCGTGTCCTCCTGCTCGATGAACCCGCCTCCGGAATGGACCCACGCTCACGCCGCGAACTACGGGATCAACTTCGAGCGCTCGCCGATACAGGCTGCGCGGTCCTGATCTCCTCACACATCCTCCCCGAGCTCTCGGAGATGGCCGACCAAATTGTGATCATGACCGACGGCCGCACCAGACCAGCCGACCGAGGCACCGGCCACCTGTGGCGTATCCGCAAATCCGGGCACCCGGCAGCTTCTGCCACCACGATGGAATTCGCCAACGACGAGGCGGCCGCACAGCACCTGAGCAAGCTCATCGCCGCCGGCGGGAGTATCGCGGAATTCTCTCGCGTGGACACCGAACTCGAAGACACCTATCTCGCGCTAGACGCGGACAGGACCTAAAACCATGACCACCACCGTGCACGCCCCCGCCCACGACCACTCGCCCTCACTCGGCCACCGGATCCGCCGATGGTGGACGCCCGTGGGAGTCATCGTCGGACTCGAGCTTCGCCAACGACTGCGTACCACCCGGTGGAAAATCACCCTGGCCGTGGCCTTCGTGGTGCTCGCCCTGGCCGTGTTCGGGTCAATGTACTTTTCCATGGGTCCCGGCCGGTCCACGTATGCCAACTGGGCGCAGAACCTCTACGCCATCGTGATGGCGGCCGAGCTTTTCTTCGGCGTCATCCTGGCGCCCACACTGTCGGCGACCGCCATCAACGGCGACCGCAAAGACGCCACCCTCGCGGTCGTGCAAGCAACCCCGATCAGCAACTGGCAACTGGCGATCGGCAAACTTGCCGGGAACTGGGTGTCCTGCCTGGCCCTGGTCGCCATCGCCTCCCCTTTCCTGATCTGGGGGATCATCGCCGCGCCCTACGGCATCGGAATCGGACTGCTCGGCGTTCTGGTCCTGTGCCTGCTGTTCGCCTGCTACGGCGGTATTGGCCTGGGCTTTTCCGCCCTCACCGCCCGGCCAGCCGGTTCCGCAGTCCTCACTCAGGCCACGGTGTTCTTCCTCATCCTCGGCCTGCCCGCCCTGTTCGGACTGGGTTACCTCACCACGGCGCAAAAGCACCAGGTGATCCGCGGAAACTACACCTACCCATCAGATTCCCCGGGCGCCGAGGAGCCGCCGACCCAGGAACCGGTGTGTACAGAGGTCGAGCAAACCGAGACCTTCCACCACACCGAACGCATCTGGTGGCTACTCGCCCCGAACCCGTTCCTCATCCTCCCGGACGTGCTCGCCGCACACGACAACCCGAGAATCCAGCAGTGGACCGGGCCCGAACCACCCGGGCCCACCGTGATCGCCCCCATCGCAGAAATGCTGTCATCAGCCCGCGTCGGCCCTTACGTCTCAGCGCCGAGATGCACAGATCAGCACGGTTGGTACATGAGCGGGGACGACTCCGGACGCAAGCCGTTTTACATGGCCAAGGCTGAGCATGAAAAAGCGCGGATCGGCGACAGCTGGTACCTGGGACTACTGGTCAACATTGCACTCGGCGGGATCGGCGTGGTCATCGCCGCCCGCCGACTACGCGTACCTGCGGGCACCCTCCCCAAAGGTGTGCGCATCGCCTGACCACGCTGCTGCCCGCGAGATAGCACGCCCGACCTACGCCGAACCCGTCTCCCGACGAAGAGACCATCGACCCAGGAGGCACCAACATGCGGTGGTGGGCAATTCTCGCGATCCTGGCCGCCACACCCATCATTCCGGTGGTCATGCCAGGCACCGCGCACGCCTGCTCGTGCGCCTACGCCCCCGATGACCCCCGGATACTCAAACACGTCGCCCATGCGGAAGGGGTGTTCACCGGCACCGCGACCACACAGCGCACCGACGGCGACACCGCCTACTACGAATTCGACGTCCGGGAAGTCTTCGCCGGCGAGATCGGCGACAGCACCGTCGTGGCCACCAGCACCCAAAGCCCCGCCTGCGGCACCGGGTACACGATCGGCACCGAGTACCTGGTGTTCGCGAGCACCTCCCGCTCCCACGGGGCGCCGTGGTCAGACAACTCCTGCTCCGCCACCACTGCCTCCACCGATACCCGCACCCGCGACGCCGCGATCGAGGTCTACGGACCCCCACAAGCGCCCAACGCCGAGCAAGACCCCTTCGACCTAGATGACATCGGCTTCCCGTGGGCATTGTGGGCCACCGGGCTCGCCAGCACCGGACTCATCGTCGTGCTCGTGGCCGGCTGGGTCCATCGGCGGCGATGACGCGGTAGTCGCCACAGCCGGTAACCAGGTCTTATGTCAAGCACTGACCTGTTCCCCTGCGCTCCCACCCTGGTGACGTGGCCCGCTAGATGTACTGACCACGGACGTTGTGTCTGTGGTCGGCATGGCGGGCTGACATGAGGAAGACCTCCGTGTGAGGTGTGAAAGCGACCAAGCAACCACACTCACAACGGAGGTCTTCATGTCCCACGCTAACGCCCCGCTGACCCCGACGGGAAGACTGCGTCTGGCCAAGTGCGTGGTCGAGGACGAATGGACCAAACGACGTGCTGCGGAGCGGTTCGGCGTCTCGTTGACCACGGTGCGCAAATGGGTGGGCCGGTATCTCGAGCACGGCAAAGACGGCATGACAGACCGCTCGAGCCGGCCCCGTCGCAGCCCGTCCCAGACGCCACGACGGCGGGAGCGGCGAGTGCTGGGCCTGCGGGTCTCCCGACGGTGGGGTCCGCACCGGATCGCCTACCACCTGGGCATGCAGCACTCCACGGTGCACAAGATCCTGTCCCGCTACGGATGCGTACGCTTGTCGTTTACCGACCCGGCCACGGGTGCACCGATCCGGTCCAGCAAACGCAAGGCCCGACGCTACGAACACGCAGCTCCGGGCGATCTGGTGCACGTGGACATCAAGAAGCTCGGCCGCATCCCCGACGGTGGCGGCCACAAGGTCCACGGCCGCGCGAAAGGTAACCGCAACAAGGCCCGCGGGATGGGCTACTGGTACATCCACAATGCGGTCGATGACCACTCCCGGCTGGCCTACAGCGAACTGCTGGACGACGAGCGCAAGGAGACCGCGGCCGCGTTCTGGGAGCGTGCTCGTGCCTTCTTCGCTGACGCCGGGATCACCGTGCGCAGGGTGCTGACCGACAACGGCTCCTGCTACCGCTCCCACGCCTTCGCCGACGCTCTCGGGCCGCACATCGCGCACAAGCGCACCCGCCCCTACCGGCCGCAGACCAACGGCAAAGTCGAGCGCTACAACCGCACGATGCTCGAGGAATGGGCCTACGCCGCCGCCTACGATCGCGAGGCCGACCGCGCGGCACAGTTGCCCGCGTTCCTACACCACTACAATTTCCACCGCGGCCACACCGCACTACGAGGCGCCTCACCCGCAGACCGCGTACACAACCTGCGTGGACAGAACAGCTAGATAGTCGGACGCGCAGCGGGTGCGCACCACCTACGTGAGGTAGACGTCGGCGACTGCGACGATCAGCGCTGCCACCACGCCCACAGCGATGCCGGAGATCGCGGCTGCCACGGCAGAGCGCTCCCGCACGAAATACCCGGCTCCGGCCCCCACTGCACCGATAGCGGCCATGCCAGCGAAGAACGAGAACAGCGTCATGAACAGGACCATGCTGATTATCGCGCCGGGTACAGCCCCAAATCCGCCCTCGGTGCCTGCCAGGACCAACGGAAACTGCCAGACAAGGGCCGTCAGCCCGGCCGCCGCAGGAGCCGACAGCACCGCCCATCCTGCCCCAACCAACACGCCTCGAACTGTCTGATCCCTCATGGCCAGACGGTAGAACACCGGCCACCACCAGCGCCCTGGAACCGCTCTGCTCGAGATTCCCGATGCGTGGCCCGGCCATGCGAAGACAGGTCGATACCGCACCCGGTGGTGACCGCTCCTACTGGAGCACGGGCGGACGCGCATCCCCTGTGACTGTGACAGCTGCAGGCGTCAAATCCTTCTGCTGCCCCGCCGCCGCAGCGCCCCCGGAGGTCACCATGTGTAGGAGTACTTCCACCATGAGCCGCCGAGGTGCTCGAGCGTGTCGGACTCTCGGCCTTCACCAGGTGTGGCCGGGGCACCGTTGCCGTCGCGGTAGATCCATCCGGAGCCCTGGAAGAAGGACGTGTCGGCGTCGGACACTCTCACCTCGCCCGGAGTGCGAGCGTCCACTGAACGGATCTCGACTGCACCAACTTGCCGCGGCGGGTCGTAGGACTGGAAACCGCGCTCCGGTGGATCAGCACGGATTTGCGCCACGAGCGCGTCCATCTCGTCCCGCGATTCAGTGAACCCGGGGACAGGGAAGAACACGAGCACCGAGAGGCAGGCCAGGACAGCAACGACTGGGGTGGCGATCCACCATGTCCAGCGTGCCCGGCGGGCCAGAGCCATCACCACAAGCGACAACCAGAACAGACCCAGCACACCCAACACCGGCACCGCGACAATGGAATAGATGAACACGTCGCCCTGCTCGATGTTCCGCCGCAGGAGAAAAGGATGGTCAGCAACCAGCATCAGAGCCGGAAGAAACACCAGCACAACGACAACCGACAACGCGATCGCCACCCGCCGACTCGACCACCACGCGGTATCGACCGCGAGAAACCGACGTCGCCGCCGAGAATTAGACCACTGCGCGTAATCGACACTCACATCACTCACGGTACGGCTGCACAGCGACGACACAGTCGATCCCACGATGGCGACCACGGTCGTGGAGCGCCCAGCCCAAGGCCCCGGGTCCCATGCCGCGCTAATAACCAGATGGCTCCGAATCGACGACGGCGACGCCCACAGGGGCGACGTCCGGTACTCAGGTCTTATGTAAAGCAATAGCGTTACCCGATTTTCGAGTTTGCCGGATCAGCCCGCGTCAGGCGCTGTTTACGCACGTAACCATGACCATCACTAGCGACGACAGACGCGGATCGCCGCGAATTACTCTCAAAGAGTCGATGGCCGTAACCTCAAGTTTTTGCCGTGCCGACGTGCGTGATTTCACCGAGCGCAGCGGCGACTAGCTCAGCAAAGCCGAAATACAGGTGGCTCAGCGAAGTCATGGTGCACGTGCAGCAGTACTTGTAGAAACTCGCATGGAAGGGGTCACCGTTCATTAGCTCGGCGAGCTCTCCTCGTTTGTCACCCCAGTGGAGGGTGTCACCGTAGTTATACCGCTGAATCAAATCCTCCGGGACGATCCCTTTGAGCGGTCTCGGGCTGTCCGGCTTCAAATTCGGAACCGACTTTTCGGCTATGAGTGTTGCTGCTGCATTCAGTTTCAGCGCGTTTCGCGCCGCCTTCCAGTCTTTGATGATCCGGCGGTGCGCCATCCGCTCTTCGTGAGTAATCGACGCCTCGTTCAGTGCCTTGTTCAGCAACTTCCAGGTCTTGATAAAGCTCGCCGGCTCGCCGTCGTTGTGCACCTGTCTAAAAGTCGCGGAGAACCCACTAAACTCCTCGTGGGTAGGCAGGGTGACCTTTAGAGAATCCGTTTCCTCTCCCTTAGTGTGATACATGTTAAACGAGTGATCGTCGTTGATGAGGCGATACCCGGCGAGTGCCTGGCAAGTTGCCAAGTACCTCCGAAGTCGCTCCCCCTCATCAACTGTGAGTACGGCATGAAGGGGTGAGAATTTGTTGGGGTCGTCAAGCTCGAACAGGTAGGTAAGCTGCTGCCAGTGGTAATCGAAACCCTTCTGACTCGACCCGAACGATTGGAGGGGCGGCTCGAACCGAAGCTCTACAGGACGAATCCAGTCTGCCAACGGAATGGCCTTAACCGTGACGATGCCTTTCGTCTTGTCTTGAATCGTCCCAGAAATCCGGTGCACAAAAGTCGCAGGCCCTTTAGTCAACTCGATGTACCTTGGCTCGGTTGCCGGCACGAACAAGCCCGGTTCACGACTGCTCGGAGCACTCCTGCCCGTCTGTCGCCTTCTACCCTTTGACACCGGTCCCCCTTAACTGATGGGCGCAGTCTAAGCGCCCGCTCCGACATCCCTCTTGGGCAGTGCGCCTAGGCTGGTCGCAGACACTCCAACGTCTCTGACCATTGGTGGTGCGTCCCGAGCCCATCCCCGCGTCCGGAAGCGCTTCGTGCGCGCATAGAGCGCCCCTCCCTGGCAGGATGTCGCACAAACCTACAGTTTTTTTGTGCGACAGCGAAGCGTGGGCAGAGCAGTGCCACGGTCCTTGGACTTCTGGGGTCATCCGCTGTCTCACTAACTCATCTCGGCGCAGCAGTTGAGCCTCCGAACCAGAATCAGGATGACCGACGCGTTAGCCCCCACCCCGCGTAGTGAACCAGGGCGCCGATAATTGCTCCCAGCGCACCACTACCGAGGACAGCCAAGGCAATGAATCCGAAAGGTGAGGGTGAGTCAGCACGAACGGTCGTGGAATCGAGCGGATGGTAGCTGGCTGTGTAGATCTCGAACGGCTGAGTGGCGAACCACCACAACGCCACGGCGCCGACGATCCCGCACAAGAGACCAAGGCTGAGGAACACCAGCACGGTCGTGAGCGCAGACGTAGGTCGTGGGTTCAAGATCTCTCTCTCTGACGTTCGCTTAGGTCCGAGCATCGAATCGAGCATTCGGTTCAATCGCGCGGCT
Organism: Dietzia sp. NPDC055343; assembly: GCF_053645265.1. Lineage (NCBI taxonomy): Bacteria > Bacillati > Actinomycetota > Actinomycetes > Mycobacteriales > Dietziaceae > Dietzia > Dietzia sp. NPDC055343. The sequence goes on from NZ_JBSHMJ010000060.1 coordinate 10,966, forward strand.
TTTGGCAACTTAGCAGGAAGTCAATCTGGACTGCACACGTCCCGCCCCCAGATCCCCGGTCCCAAGAGTCGCGGTGACCGTCCCAGTTCTTGGTTGTGGGACGGTCCCGGTCGGACCCGGGCTGCACTCCTCGGCACTTGAGAAATGTGTGGATCTGATCGCTAAGTGGCGGCGTCTTGAGCTCGGTTGGTGGCGGGGATACTGTCGGTTGCCAAACAGTTTGTCAGTTTGCCAAATCCGTGTCAGTAGCGTGCCACTAACTTGTCAGAAGGCCAGCTATTAAATCTGTGCCTCCGGCAGCTCGAGCTCTATAAGCGACGTAGTAGAACGCATTGCAGCCCAATCCGATGCCCCTCGGCGGAGCTACCGGCTGCGCCGTGTGCCTGAGATTGGCGCGTATGAGCCGGGGGCGATTTGATCGATGCCTGTGCCGGACCATGCGTTGAGGCGCACCCAGTTCACTTGGCCTTGTGTCCGGGGTTGGAGGTCGACGGGCTGGGCGTCTTCGTCGGCCTTCTGGACGGTGAGATGTCCGTTGGCGGTCCATGTGGTGCCGTCTGGGGTGGTGGCGACGTCGGGGCGTCTGCTGGCGGCTCGAGCGCGGGTGATGGTGGCGTCGTCGGTGACCGGGATCAGTTCGTCGTCGATCAGCTCGCGCACTGGGGGCCTGGCGGTTTCGCCGTCCCTCTCCCCGTCACCTTCGGCGATCAGTGGATGGCGCATGACGAATAGGCGGCCGTCCAGCGCGACGGTGTAGTCCGCGCCATCAGTGGGGGCTCGGCGCAGTGTCAATTCTGTCGGGCTGGCTAGATTGCAGCGCACGATCTCGTCACCGGCGGTAATCCAGCAACCGCCCGCGTCGCCGTGGACTCGGCGAGACCACATCTTGGTTGGCGCATTGACCATCAGCGGCAAGAGGTATTCGGTGACTCGATGGGGCGATGGCCGGGTGTCGATATGCACGAGAGTGGGGGCTGGTGCACGAGTAGGTGACATCTGATCTGGCTTGCCCTGCCGGGGCGGCCTGGAAGGATGTTGTTGTGCCCAAGCCCTACCCCCAGGAGTTCCGCGACGACGTCGTACGCGTCGCCCAGAACCGCGAAGACGGTGTGACGCTCGAGCAGATCGCCGCCGACTTCGGTATCCACCCCATGACGTTGCAGAAGTGGATCCGCAAGGCCGACGTCGAAGCCGGGATCAAGCCCGGCACGACCGCCGCGGCATCCCAGGAGCTCCGGGAGGCCAAACGCCGCGTGCGACTGCTGGAGCAGGAGAACGAGGTCCTGCGCCGCGCTGCTGCCTACCTGTCCCAGGCGAATCTGCCGGGAAA
>NZ_JBSHMJ010000061.1:0-12114 GCF_053645265.1 Dietzia sp. NPDC055343
AGCAGCTGTGGCAGCTCCAAGCTTTTCTGCTGGGGCGGTGGATCCTGCCAATCGCCGCGCTAGTCCTGGTGGGACTGTCAGTGTGGTCGTGGCGCCGCGGACACATCTGAGTAGCGACCTAGTGACGCCGTGGGGGAGTGAGACGGGGTGCGGATTGTCGGAACGCGACTTATCGGCACTCTGGCCGATCGTCTTCCGATGTAGACCGCCAGAGAGGTCGGCTGAGGAGGCCATGGCGTTGCCGGCGGTTGGGGTGCTTGAGAACGGGGCCGGCGGGGCCGCTGCTGGAAAGTCAGAGGAATGGGTAGTTCGCACTTCGGAGCAGCGTGTAGGAGCATGCCTCTCCGTTTCGCTCGGCATATCCGACTCCTACCAGGGGGTCGGGGTACTGATAAAGGGTGAACGGTCGAACCACATGTAGATCGCTCGTCATGCCGTCGTAAGAACCCACGGCGCGGTAGGCGTCACCGATCCGGACCGCTGTAAGAGGGCCGGGTCCGCACACGACAGCGTCCTTGAATCCGGCGTTATCGTCGAGGATTTGCGGACTTTCCCAGGCCCTCTCGTGGCGCTGATCGAAGGTCATGAAAAGCGCTAGAGCCTTTGAGGCTCCCTCCTGCGCCAGTCGTGAGACCTCTGAGTCTCGCGTCAGTGTGACTGTCGAAGTTGGCCGGATCGACTCGGGAATCGTCGGGATGTGTTCCTCGAGGTGACGATTAAGTTGCTCGATCGTATCCACCTCGAGAGGGTTCGGTGCGTGCGCGACCGGTACGACTGGCGATGAGTCCTCCGACGACCCGAGAGATCCGAAGGGCTGAGCGGAAGCAGCGGCGGGAGCAGCGGGGAGGAAAAGCACGACAGCAAGCGATACTAATGTTTTTCTCATAACGTCATTAGATCAGGTAGCGACACCCGACCAGGCCGGGTTTCGAGGTTTCGTGTGCGTGGATGGTCAAACCGGCTGAGCAATCGGCATTGAGGATTGGCTTCTCCCCAGAATCTGTCGGCAAGGTGTCCGTGACTGTGCAGACGACAGTCGGGCAGTACCACCTCGCCATCACCCCGGTAAATGTCGACAGCTAGCCACCTAGAGCAGCTCGGCGGTAGGCGCCGGCGTGTTGACCAGCGTTCTTGACGAAATCTGACATTATCGGCGCATTGTGGGGCAGGTCGATTTTTCGCAGCAGAACGCAGCATTCGTGTTGCGGGGAAAAGCGCTACTTGTGCAGAACTCGCGCAGCCTCGCGGAACGCTCGGGCTCGTTCGTCGTTGCGCTCCTGGCGTTGCTGTTCGCTGCGCGCCCCGGACAACCCACCGGGTCCTGGGCTGTACGTTTCTATGCGCGTGATTCCGCGGGCTCGCAGCTCAGGATGGGTGCGCCGAGCCCTTATGTGGACCTGCATCGGTGCTCCTTTTCCGAGCTCGATCACGACTTTCAGGTGAGGCATGTGTGCGATCAGCTCGGCCAGTATGTCCGCTCCTAGGTGCACCTGGTCCTGGGTCAGGTCGGCCCGGCCGTTGCCTAGTGGCCAGGGGTAGGCATTCCACGGCAAGTAGTCGGCGTAGGCGATACCGCTCGACTTGAGTTGTTTGGCGACGAATCGCGCAGCATCATCGTCGTTTTCTACAGACAGCATTTTGGTGCCTCCTACGCCGGTGACGTTGTCGGGAGGCGACGACAGTAGCCCCAACACGCGGGCATTGAGGCCGCCGTGAATCGGCGCGATGTAGGGGACCACGCCGTGCGAACGGTGTCGGCGGTTGAGGCCATCAATGAACATGTTGACGTCTTCGGTGGGACCATCGAACCGCTCTGCCCATTGGCGATCACGGTACGAGGGGGCGGACAAGCTCGGCATGATTCTCCTCGCGCAGGGGTGCTCGGACCTACTCGAACTCTCCGTCGAGCTTGAGGGTTGTGGTGTTTTCGCGGACTGTGCGGACGACTGCCTCGTCGAAGCCCTCCGGCGCTGTCGCCTCGATGTCGAGGGTCACCCGGACGGTGGCTCCTGGCTGTCGTCGCAGGTTGTCTGCGATTTCGTTGAGGATGTCTTTGATTTGCCCCGATGGCCGGTCGGTGGGCACGTCGAAGCTGGCGTAGTAGCGCCGCGGCTTCGGTGGGCCCGGTGGCGGCACCGGGTCCGTATCGGGCCGCGGCCCGACTGTGCCCGGGCCGTCGTCCGGGTCTATGTCGTCACTGCCGGATTCATTGCTGCCGTCGTTCTCGGGTCCACCACCATCACCGTCCGCAGCGTCGGCTGCGTGGCGGTCTCGCAACTCCTGCTCTCGCTGCGCTCGTGCCCGTGCGATCGTGACGATGAGCGCATTGTCGGCGAGGACGGTGGGCCGCTGGGGGTCCTCTGGCAGGACGAGCCCTAGGTATTTCTCACCGTCCTTTGCTTCGGCGAGTGCGAACCCAGCATCGAGGACGTCGGCGTGCGAGGTGAGCCCCTTCACCAGTACGTCGCGGTCGCGGAGTCGTTTGAGGTAGGGGTACTGCGTGTAGTAGCTCCACAGTTGGCCCACCGTGATTTCGCCGTTAGACCATGCCGACTTCAGAGGACCGTTGAGGTCCATGTCGATAAGCGAGTGCGCGATCCCCACAGAAAGCAGAGAGTCGTTGCGGGCGCGTTCGGCGGCACGCTCAGCGAGAGTGGACCCCTTGCCGTCGGCCTTCTCAGCGGCGAGCGTCTGCTGCTGGCCCGGAATGCTCTCGGGGTAAAGGAGCCAGACATACGCACTCCACAATTGTTGTGTCACGGTGTCGTCGGCCTGTGCGGCTCGCTCGATGGCTTGCTTCTTTTGGCTGGCAGTGAGATCGAAGGCGGTGTCAGCGGCATCGACGATGTGTCGCCAGGCGAGGTACTTGCGCGTGCTGCTCTCGAGTTCGGCGTTGCGCTTGGCGTCGGCGGCGAGGAATAGGAGCATGTTGCGGTGGGTGCGAGCTCCGGCACCTTTGGAGGCCAGGACCTTGGTGACGTATTCGCCAGCGGTGCCGTCGGCCTTCTTGCTCGCGTTGGTGTACCTGGGCGGGACGAGGACGAGGCGCACCTGGTCCTGGTCGGGTACGTCGGCCGGGCCGCCGGGGGCGATGTGAACGGCGGCGAACCCGTCGGGTCGCGTGGTTTGGTGCGCCCGCAGCCGGCGCTCGATCTCCGCCCACACGTCTTCGATCGGAAGGCCGGCCGCGTAGTCCGTCGCCGCCCGAGAGGTGTTGGCCTGGGTGTCGTACCAGTACGCGGTGCCGCCGGAGTAGAAGTAGGTGGCGCGATCGGCGATGCTCTCCAGGGCGGAATGGAAGTTGCCGGGGGTGTCGCCGGGCAGGGCGGTGCCGAGGAACACCCGTGAGCGGTCGATGCCCTTCTGCGCACCGTGCAGGGTGGGGGTGGCGCCGAGGAAGACGGTGCGGGCCAGTCGCCGGGCGGTGTGGCGCTTTCCATACACCGGGGAATCCGAATCGACTTTGGTGGGCACGGCACCGGGACCGTCGACGTCGGTGGCTATGATCGCTTTCCACTGATCGTCAAGGTATTGGGTGAGTTCGGCGTTCACGCGGTCGTCGGCGAGTGGAACGTTGCCCGGCATGATGAAGGGCGCCTCGGAGTCGGAGGCCCACAGGGCGTGGACGATCTCGTTCATGAGCCGGAGGACACCGCGGGTGCGTTGGAATCGAGGGAGGGTAGACCAGTCGGCGTAGAGACGGTCGAAGAGCTCGGGATGGATTGGGTAGCAGTCTCGGATCCGCTTTTCGTAGTCCGTGCTCTGCGCGTCCTTGGGGAAGACGGTGTTGTGTTTGCGGTAGTAACCGACCATCGCCTTGGCCACCCCGGAGATAGTGCCCAGTGCGGCGCGGTCGGGGCTGACGAAGAGCCGACGCCGAACGATCTCGAAGGACTCGTCGGCGTCAGCCGGGCGCCACTGGTCAGCAACGCGCGCCACCACACGCTGCAGCCGGTGAAGGGTCTCGCGACCGTTCTGGCCACCGACCTCCTCGTCGTTGGTGACAAACTCGCCCTCGTTCATCTCCGCCGACGCCGGGATGGAGACGAGCACGAGTACGCCAGGTACTGCCTTGGCCGCCTCGGTGAGGGTCTGGGCGAAAGTGAACTGGGTGTCGAACGTTCCCCCCGGGAGATCATCGCGCCCGTAAAGTTCGCGGGCGTAGGCCACCCACTCGTCGATGAGGATCACCGCGGGCCCGAAGCGCTCGAAAAGGTCGCGGAGCTTACCGCCGGGGTTGGTGTGCGTCCGGTCGGCGTCGGCGACCATCGCGTAACCCTCGGGCCCTCCGAGCCGCCACGCGAGCACTCCCCACAGCGTGTGGCAGACGGTGCCGTCTTCCATCACGTTGGGCGCACCGGCCTGGAGGTGATTGCCCACGATCGCCACCCGCCGTGCGCCGGTGGGAAGGTCGTGACCGGCGAGTAGGTCTCGCAGGTCCTGCGGCAGTTGGAGGATCGGGGTGCCGGAGGCGAGGTGCCACACGGCGAGCATGGAGTGGGTCTTGCCGCCGCCGAACGTGGTCTGCAAGTTGATGACGGGGCTGGCACCGGGGTCGCCGCCAAGACGGCGTGCCGCGCGAAGCAGAAGGTCCTTGAGTCCCTCGGTGAGGTAGGTGCGCTCGAAGAACGGGACCGGCTCGCCGTACTCACTGCCGGCGCGGCCCGCAGCCACCTCGTGCAGGTCAGCGGCAAACTGCGCGGCGTGGAAGTTCCCGGTGGCGACGTCGGGGTGGGGTTCCAGAACGGTCCGCCATGAGGGCAGGTTGTCTCCCACCGCTTCGGCGAGCCCGGCCTGGCGGCTCACCGCTCGATCGTTCTTCTCGGCGGCCAGACGCTGTACTTCCCGGCGGTGGACGTCCACCTCGTCGGCTTGGACCGGCTGGCCACACGCGCGGAGCAACCGTGACATCGAGTCAAGCGCCCGGTAGGCGTCGTCGTTGGTGAAGCCCTGGGACATCGCATGGGCCCAGGAATTGCGGGTGTCCCGAAGCTCCGAAGCGAGCGCTTGCTGCCCGTGGCCGACCGCGCTGTTGAGCGGGAACCAGCCGGTCTTGATCCGGCCAGTGACGTTCTCGGTGAGCAGCCGCAGGCTGCACTGGGGATCCGTCGGTTCGTACTTGCCTTTGGCGTTTCCCTTGGCCTTGTCAACGGTCCGGAGGAGGTCAACCCACGGCACGCCGTTGAGTTCGGGCGCGAGGACGCGAGTGAGGAACTCATCCAGTCCAATACCCATCGAAGTGAAGCCGCGGCCGACGCGTTCGTGGTTGCTCAGTGCCATGAGGGTCCTCCGGGTGGTCAGAAGAGCTGGTTTTCGGCAACGCCCGTGCGTGCAGCGGTGAGGATGTCGGCCCACGACGTAACGAGGGCGTTGAAGGGGATCGCAGTGGTCGAGTCCTTGCGGTCCTCCGCCAGGGAGAAGAGTAGGAAACCAAGCTCCTTAGCGAGGTCGAGGTCCACATCCGATCCCGCAGACCCTTCCTGTGCGCGGGCCATTAGCCGGCCGGCACCGTCGATGCCATCCTTCTGCAGTGCCGAGGCCAGGTGGATGACGAGTTCCCACAGCGAAAGATCGGTGTCGGTAGCGGGGTCGTAACCGGCCTCGCCATACTGCTCGTCAATGACATCCGGGCCCAGCAGCGTCATCTTGCCGCCGCCGGCCGTGAGAATGCCCGAACGCTGCAGCTGGGCGATGTCCACGCCTCGGGCCCGGGCGAGGGAATCCGCGTCACCATAGAGGGCGGTGGCGAAACCGTGCTGACGGAACCACGCAAGAGCGAAGCGAGTGGGATTATCAAAGTCGCCTTCCTGCTCCGCCATGACCTCGTCGAGTATGCGATTGACCATCTGAAGAGCAGCGCGGACAGTCATCTTGGAGCCATCGTCCTCAAGGACACCCGAGTAGCGAGAGAACACAGCAATGCCCGGACCAATCGCAGCCTGCGGCAAGTCAACCGGCGCGATGCGCCCTTGCTGGAGCTCCTTAAGCGCAGGAGGGAGTTCCGACTTGAGGATGCTGAAGAATCCTCGTCTGTCGATCTTGGGCGCGTCCTCGGAGCGTGGGCGGAGCGCTAGGACGATGGACGAGGCGAGAGCGTTCGTGCCCTGGGAGAGCATACGATTGCTCAGCTCGCTGCGCATCGGCCACGTCGCGGTAATGGACCAGCCGCCGCGAATCATTCCTTCGAGCAGAGTCTCCCACCCGGTGGATGATTCTCCACCCAGCGCCGATTCAGACTGCTTGAAAGCATAGTAGACAGTGATGGGTGAGTCGGCCAGCGCGTTTTCTCGGGCTCGCGCGAAGACTGTACGGAATCCGGACTCGAAGAAGTCTTGCGCGCCCTGTTTGCCGTCGTGACGATAGGGATTGGCGACGAGCTCTTCCGCTTTTGGAACCAGGAGTGTTCCGAATAGGTCGGGATGGATCTCACTGAGGCCTCTGCGGAGCCAAACATAGAAGAAGTCAGAGAGATCAGAATAACCAATATTGTCGTAGTACGGTGGATCGGTCGAGATTAGCTCTCTGCCAACAGCTTTAGAGGCATCTTCATGTCTAACGACTGCACTATTCGATACAGCTGGCAAGCGCTGCATAACTCGAGTGACCCACAGCACGCTCTCCCAGAATGTGCCGCTAGAAGATGCAAAGAAATTAGCCTCCGCATAATCCCAACTCATTGCAATTGCCTGGCGTGAAAAGACTCCCCGGACCTGCTCTTTTGAAGGGCTCGAATCCCAGCCGCAAACAGCCGAGTTCCGGTCGATTGTTCGTGTGAAAACGATCATTAAGTACGTCGCGACGGCATCGGCGTACGCGGCGGCGTCGGCACCGTCGGCGGCTAGGCGGTCCCCGATGGGCAATCCCACGGTTAGTGCATCGGCGAGGACCCGCTCTCGTGCCTCGCCAACAAGATCGCTGAAGGTCGTGAGCGCGGTGAGCTGGCGCGGAGTGAAGAGGTCTGCAAACTCGGTCAATCCATAGGCCGGTGTCCAAACGTTGCGCGGGTCATATGCCAACGACTGGGTTGGAACATTCTCAGGCCGCGCGATTATTGCCGCGCGTTCGTGCTCTTCAGTCGGCGATAGATATATCCGAGTCCGCTTGCCTTCGGCAACGGTGGCCATGAGCTGGGCGCCCATCCGGCCTGCCATTCCTTCGGATTTGATGTAATTTCGATCGATTGCGGTCTTGCAGGAGACGCACATGGCGCCCGTCCTGCTAACCGTTCCGTCGTCTTCTCTTGTCGGCGCCTCCGCTTTGTCGTGTCCGATCGTAAAGCGCACTTGTCGGTCATCGACGGTGGGGACGACGTAAGCTTCCTTCCCCTTCTTCTTGCCCAGCCACCACGAGCGCACCAGCGGCATCTGGATACCACAGGCGGGGTTGGGACACGTTACGGTCCGCGCCCAAATCCACGCGATCACCGACTTAGGTCCGTCCGGCGACTTCGCCTTGGGATACAGGTGTCCGATGCGCTTCTCGGCCTCATCGCGCATCCATTGCCCGTAACGTCGGACGTCCTCGGCCAGACCTGTCGCCCGTGGCCAGGTGCTACCGAGCTCGTCCACCGTGCCAGGGAATACCGGCGGGTGGTCGGAGAACTTCGGAGGGATCTCGATGAGCGCTTTGTTGATGAGCACGGCCACTGGGTTGAGGTCGGAGGCGTGTGCCTCGAGCCCGAGCCGCTGCGCTTCGAGTGGGATGGACCCGCCGCCGGCGAAGGGGTCGAGGATCGGCGGGGGAGTGTCGCCGCAGGACTTCCGGATCTCCGCGCGGGCCTCATCGAGTAGCGCCTCGTCGGTGGTGTTCTCCCACACCACCAGCCGCTCGATAAGGTCGTGCAGCCTGGCGCGCTCACGCACAACTTCCTCATCGGTGAGATCAGGATTCGAAGAGGGGTCGTCGACGAGTTGGGCGAAGAGCACAGCCCGGCACGCGGCCAGTGGCCGTCGGGCCCACCACAAGTGCAGCGTCGACGGGTGCCCGTGGCGGATGGACTTCTCCCTGGCCGACTCGGCGTTGATCTTCTCCAACGGCAAGGCCACCTCGATGAGCTTTCGCCGTTGGATGTTCGGGGTCGTCACTTGGGTCTCCTGGAGGGGTCTGCGCACGGCAGACCGCGCCATGTCTGCACTTCATGTTTGTGCAGTCCACCGTAGTTCACGCCGGTCCGAGGAATGTGCTTACCTCGGTGGCCCGCCCTTGGCCCACATGGCCCGCCAGTCGCCCTCGACCCCGGTGGTCTCGAAGGCGCCGAAGTCCATGCCAGCGCAGGGGTCTACGAGGTAGCGCACTTTGTCGTGCTCCGGTCCCCGCAGTGACACTGACACCAGTGCTAGGCGGTGGCGTGGTCCCATGTTTTTTCCGCAGAGCACTTGGGTCTTTGAAAAGTGGAAACTCGTTGCGCCTTCGATTCTCCCCTTGACCTCGATGAACACGCCTTCACCGTCGGCGTCGGTGGAGTAGATGTCATAGCCCGGGTTGGAATGCGACTGCGCCTCCGGGATTCGGCCCAGGGCCTCCTCGGCGGCGAGCACTGCCGCCACCGCGCGGCGGTCTGTGGCGTCTGTGTCCGCGGCGTGGGCGCCCAACTCGGGGGTGATCCAGTCGGCGGGCACGAGTAGCGCGGCACCCTCCACTACTAGGATCTCGGCTCGGACCACGCTCTGGCTGCGCAGGTCGTCCAGCCGCGCGTCGCGCCGGGCTACGAGCTCGTCGCGGTCCGCACGGAGCCGGTCCGGGGTGCGCCCGCGTGAGGGCCGTCCGCGCGGGGGAGACTCCTCGAGGGTTACGGCGGTGTCGTCAAGATAGTTGATCGTTTCGGTCATCCGCAGCTCTACTTCACGGATCGCCTTGGCCACGCGCGCCTCGATGCGTGAGCGGGTCTCGGTGAGGTGGTCGGGCACGAGGTGGGTGGTCGCCCACGCCGTGATCGCCTCCACCGTCGCCCCGCCGAGCCACGGCTGGTGGAGCAGGTCGAGTACACGCGGATCACCCTCGGGACGTTCCATCCCGGGTAGCGGTCCGGCGTCGAGGTAGGGTGCCACTCCTCCAGGCTTGATCTCGCCGTCCTGGCCGACGGTGGCGAACTCGAAGCGTCGGGAGACCGTGCGTCCCCGTCCGTCGGCGATGGTTCCGGTGGCCGCGAGCAGCAGGCGCGGGCCGCCGGTGAGCCGGTCGTGTTCGACGAGTACCGTGCCGCGTTCCAGGGCGCTGCGGGTCCGCTCGTAAGTGAGGCCGAGCACGGCGTCCATGAGTGGGTGCCCCGGCGCGAGCAGCTCCGCGGGCCGGGCGCCTCCGGTGTCTTGAGGGTCGAAGGTCACCCGCAGGTATCGGGTGGCGACCGGTCCGGTACCGACGCGTTGCCGCAGCACGGCCGGCACATTGCGGATTTCGTAGCGGCCCTTCTCACGCGCGGACACCCGGCCGCCCAGCCGCTCGAACGCCGCGAGGAAGTACGCCTGGACGTTGTGGGGCTGGAGCTTGCGGGCGCGGGCCTCCTCCATTCGCCGTCGCATGGCCTGTAGCGATTCACCGCGCACACCGTCGTCCGCCAGCTGGCGCTGCGCGAGTAGCTCGTCGAGCCCGGCCGAGACCTCGGCGTTGACGACTCGGTCGAGCTCCGCCATGCGTGCGGGGTCGTCTCCGTAGCGTATGGCGTCTATGAGAAGCGAGCGCAGCGGCGTGTCTCGGAACGCCTCGCCGAGGACGTCGAAGAGCCGACCGTCGTAGGCTGCCCGCTGTTCCTCCATCTTGCCGAGCAGTCGGGTGAACACCTGGCCCTCGCGCGTGCCCTCGGCGACGAGGTTCCACAGCTGACAGACCTGTCGCTGGCCGATGCGGTGGACACGGCCGAAGCGCTGCTCGATCCGGTTGGGGTTCCACGGCAGGTCGTAGTTGACCATGAGGTGGGCGGCCTGGAGGTTGAGGCCCTCGCCTGCGGCATCGGTGGCGAGCAGGATTTGGCACTCGGGGTTGTGGGAGAACTCCTCGCGCACTCGCTGCCGCTCCTCGCGCGGGGTGCCACCATGGATTGTTACTACCGCCTCGGGCCGGCCGAAAAGAGTTGAGATTTGATCCTCGAGGTAGGTGAGGGTGTCGCGGTGCTCGGTGAAGACGATGAGCTTGCGCGGACCAGCCTCGGGATCGGTCTGCGGGGCTGTGAGGACTTCGGCATCGAGGATCGAGCGGAGCTGGGCCCATTTGCGGTCCTCTCCGGCGTCGCGCACCCCGCGGGCCATGTCGACCAGGCGATCGAGTTCGTCGATCTCCAGCTGGAGCTCGGCGACAGTGCGGGCCGTTGTCGCGGCATCGACCACTGCGTCCTCGGCCTGCTCGCGTTCGGCCGCCGAGACCTCATCATCGTCCTCCCACGCCGCGTCGACCACAGGCGTGTTGCGCGGTGGGGCGCCGAACGGCCTGCCCGCCTGCTCATCTCGGAGCCGGAGCCGCAGCCGGTCGCGGCGGCGTTCGAGGGAGCGGACGATGGCATGGGTTGATGAGGCCAGGCGGCGCTGGAGCACAGTGAGCGCAAAGCCGACCGTGCGGGTGCGCGTGTCGTCGAGGTCGTCGGCGCGGTTCATCTGCTCGCGGACGTAGCGGGTCACCTCCTCGTACAGCTCGCGCTCGGCATCGGTGAGCTCATACTCCACCGTCTCCGCGCGGCGCTCGGGAAAGAGCGGCGTGCCGTCGAAACGGAGCAGGTCCTCCTTGACCATGCGGCGCATGTGGGCGCCCGCGTCCGGGCTCGGGGCGCCTGGCGGGTGCGGGCCGCCGAAAGTGTCGGGGTCGACCAACGCGAGGAACGCCCGGTACGCACCCGGGTTGCCGGAGTGCGGGGTAGCCGTCATGAGCAGCAGGTGCCGGCTGATCTCGCTGAGCAACTGGCCGAGCTCGTAGCGCTTGGTGGCTTGGAGTTCCGTGCCATACCACTGCGCCGACATGCGGTGCGCCTCGTCCACCACGACAAGGTCCCAGCGCGATTCCGCGAGGATCGCCAGCAGATCCTCGTTGCGGGCGAGTTGGTCCATGCGGGCGATCAGCACGGAGGCGTCGGCGAAGGGGTCGTCGACCCTATTGATGTGCTCGCGGCTGAGTACCTCCGCGTGGATCCCGAACTTGCTGCGCAACTCCTCGTGCCACTGATCGACGAGACCGCCGGGCGCGACGATGAGTGCACGCTGGACGTCACCGCGGAGCTGGAGCTCCTTGAGGTAGAGCCCGGCCATGATGGTCTTGCCGGCGCCCGGGTCGTCGGCGAGGAGGAACCGTAGCTCGGTGCGCGGGAGCATTTCCTCGTATACCGCGCGGATCTGGTGCGGCAGCGGGTCGACGTCGGACGACGAAACGGCCATCATCGGGTCGAAGTGTCCGGCCCGCATGATGCGCAATGATTCCGCCGCCAGCTTGAACTCAGTGGCGTCGGCGTCGAAGGTCCACCGCGCGCGGTCGGAAGCGAGACGGAGACCAGTGAGATCGGACTCGTAAAGAATCGTCGAGCCAGCCTGGCCATCTCGACCCTCGTAGTAGACCTTGACGCACCCAGGCCCCTGCGGAAGGCACGCGGCGATGGTGACCACGCCGTCCGCGAGGCCCTCGACAGGCACACCCTGCTGGAGGTCGGTGAAAGTGATGGGAGCGGAGGCCATGGTGCGATGGTTGCACACCATGGTGTGCAGACTTCCAGGACCGATGCGGCCGGAATTCGAAAGCAGTCGGGTTTCCCCTCTGGAGTAGGCCCGGAGGAGCGAGGTCTAGGCTAAGGTTAGAGCCCTACGCATAATCCCGACGCTGAAGATGTCGCGTCCCTCAAGACCACCATGCGTGGCGGGTTGGCCGAGTGGCCGAAGGCGCCGCATTGAAAATGCGGTGACGATGAAAATCGTTCAAGGGTTCGAATCCCTTACCCGGGCCTTTTCGTCCCGTTGGGGTACACCCGTGCGGGACGGTGGTGGCGCCGCCGTCGCCTGTGGACTTGATCGCTCTGTGGCGGTCTTCTGTGGTTACTTCTTGGCGGCGACGTACCAATCGGGCGTTCTGGCCGGAAGAATTAGAGCGAGTCGGCGGCTCACGGGTGCGTGGTGGGGTTTGCGTCGGTTTTGTCAGAGTCCGAAT
>NZ_JBSHMJ010000062.1:0-11951 GCF_053645265.1 Dietzia sp. NPDC055343
GCCGCACCCGGGCGCCCCTGGCCACGCCCCCGCCCCGGTCACGTTCATCGCCCCCGGCCGTCTCGCCGACGAGGTCGACGACCCCGACTGGGCCGCCCGCGTCCGGCACCACCGCGCCCACCGACCCGCCGAGTGGCACACGCTCGAGACCGCGGACGTCGCCGCGGCGCTCCGCGAGACCCGCGGTCCCGTGCTGGTCGACTGCCTGGGCACCTGGCTGACCGGGTGCGTCGACCGGCTCGAGTTGTGGGACGCCCCGGTCGACGAGGCGCGACCGGCCGTGGACGCCCGGGTCACGGAGCTGTGCGAGGCGCTGGCCGGCCACGACGACGTGGTGCTGGTGACCAACGAGGTCGGTTCCGGCGTGGTGCCCGCCCACCGCGCCGGCGGCGTCTTCCGCGACCTGCTCGGTGCGCTCAACCAGACCGTGGCCGCGCAGTGCCACGAGGTGCATCTGGTCGTGTGCGGGCGCGTGCTGGTGTTGTGACCCCCCGGGTTGCGGGCCTCGGAATCGGCGTCAGTTGCCCTGAGACTGCGAGCGCTTCTCGTTGCCGGGAAACCACATGAGAAGAACCGCGGCACCAGTGACAACAGTGTGAAGCAACGGGACCGTTCCTTGACTGGCACCGACCCACAGGCTCAGCAGCGTGGCGATCCCCACCACTGTGAGGATGACCCGCGCCGCCTGGCCACCACGGCGCATTCTGACGGCCAGCGCGATCACGACAGCGTTCAGAATCACGACAATGATCCCGGTGACCGCGAGAACGGCGGTGGGCTCGTCCTCGAGCGTGTAAATCCCAGAGAACTCTGCGAGACCGCCACCCACAGCAAGGAGGAGCCCTCCGATAATGGCCAGCAGGGCCGATGCGATCCAGACGATCATCGATACGAACGTGGCGGTGTCTGAATAACGGGTGGGTGTTTGCGACATGCTTCGAAACCCTCCTGGTTTCTATCGAGAAGTGTGGTGACATGCTGGGCCGAACTGGATGCCCCGGCCCTGGCCCATCTAGTTGGAGTGCGTGGCGCGGAGCTCGTCGACGGACTTGTCCGACGTCGCCGTGATGATGTCGAGGATGCGGGCGTACCAGGGCGAATCGTCACTCACCACTGAAACGTGGTCCTCACCTTCGGCCAGCGTCAGCCCACCGATCCCGCCGGACTGTTTGACCGCCGTGATGTAGCGCTCTGAGTTCGCGGGCGCGACCATCGTGTCCGCGGTGCCGTGAATTGCCACAACCGGTACGTTCGGGTCGATGTTCTGGATCGGATCTACGGATCTATACCGGTCAGGGACCTGCTCTGGTGGGCCGCCCAGGACAGTGACGATGCGACTATCGCCGTGTGTGGCGGCGTATCGCATGTCCAGTGGCCCGGCCAATGAGACCACGCGCGTAGGACGGAATTTAGGGCTGTTCCCCACCTCATCGTCGTTCAAGGCGTGTCGAGTACCGGCCCACATAGCCAGCTGCGCGCCCGCGCTGTGTCCGACCACGAGCTCGTCGTCGATCGTGAACTCAGGGTGCTGTTCATTGAGCTCGACCACATGGTCCAGGGCATCGGCAACATCATGGAATGTGGTCGGCCAGCCACCACCAGACCCGACGCGTCGGTACTCGATGTTGTAGACCGCCATTCCTCGGTCGACGAGATCACGGGCGTACGAGCTCAGCACCTCGGCGCCAAGTTGAGACTCCCACGAGCCACCGTGGATGAGCACCACCATTGGCACCGACCCCGCGGCGTGCTGCCCAGCTGGGAGGTAGAGATCGCCCCAGTTCTGTGCGGGATCGCCCTGCCCTCTGGTGGGGTATGAAACGCGCTTGACCAGCGGTTCAGCGCGTTCGACAAACGCCTCGTTTGTCACCTCCGCTGCAGCGGTAGACGGGCCGGGCGACGAAGACGGCTGAGCTGGCCCACCAGCTGTGGCGCAGCCGCCGGTCACGAGTACAGCTACTGCCGGCAGCGCCACCATTCCAGCAATGCGATGTTTGATATTCGATTCCACGCGAATCACCGTAGCGGATCAATTCACTAAACATCTACACCGATTGTGAATGCATGCTGCCAATGAACGTTTCTACTCGACCACAGGCCAAAGTGCGTTATCACGACTGAGACGCGGCACGGACGATATATCTACTCGATTCTATTGTGTTCCCACAACTTATTCTTGTGGCCCGGACAGGATCCTAAAGAAACGAGGTCCTACCTGCACAAACAGAATGCGAAGGCTCCGCCATAGGCCCCTCTGACGCGACCTTCGAATATTCGATCAGTCACGTTGTCTGATAGTTTTCTTTTGTGTTTTCAGGTTCCATTAGTGAGCACTTGAAGAGAATGGTTCAACGCTTCAGCGGCTCATCAGTCAGCGCCCTTTATGAGCCACGGTGGTGTCGACATTGAGCGCGAAACATCGCTACCGTGCTCACCCGGGCCAGCTGCTGGCCACTGCATTGATCGGCGTCATCGTTGCATCCGGCGCCGCCGCGAGCGGCTGGATTTTATTCCCGAAGCCGACAACCGCGTCGACGCACGCCAGCCCGCCGAATTCAGCGTTGAGTACCACCTTGCCGGCCCCGCCAGCAGAAGCCGTCCCTCGACCCGACTGCAGAACTGTCCACTGCGTGGCGCTGACTTTCGACGACGGGCCGGACAGGGTGACCACCTCACGCCTACTCGACCTACTGGAGGAACGCCGCACGCCAGCGACGTTCTTCGTGCTCGGCCACAGGATCGCGGGAAATGAGGATCTACTGCACCGAATGGTGCATCTCGGCATGGGGGTAGAAAACCACACCTGGGATCACCCGAACCTGACGCATCTGACCCACGACGCTGTAGTTGATCAGATCAGACGGACCAATGACGAGATCGTCAGAGCAACTGGCCGACATCCGGAACACATCCGCCCGCCGGGCGGAAACTGGATTCCAGGAGTGACACCAACAGACGGGCTCGCACTGACGACCTGGGATGTTGACCCCCGCGACTGGTTCCACCGCCACCGCGCCTCCGTCGTTCAGAACACCCTGTCCGCAGTGCGCCCCGGATCAGTCGTGCTGCTACACGACATCCACCCATCAACGATCGACGCAGTTCCAGGAATCCTGGACGGTCTGAAGTCCCGAGGCTTGGTGCCGGCTACGCTGCGCGACCTCAATGCAGGCGGCACCCTGCCGCACCAATAACGCTCGAGAGCTGACGTCAGCCGCCATGACCCGGATCTTGATCGCGGCGACCACTCCACGGCCGATCAGCGACCTCGCAGGCAATCGATCAACGGTCAGCCCATCCCGCGCTCGTCCCCGACGGCCCCAACACGAACGCCGCTAACCCGCGCGTCGGACACGGTCCACCATCCGGCGGGCCTTGCCAGCAACCCCGCCGCAAAGAAAGGGATCGCCTTCATGCCCCCTGCAACGCCCCTGGCCCGGAGGACGTTCCTGACGTTCGCTGCAGTCGGTGCCTCGACCGCTCTTACCGCATGTGAGCGATCTCAGATGTCCGAGCCGCTCCCGAGGTCACCGGCAAGTCCGTCTTCGCCGATGCCGAAGCCACCCCCGGACATAGGTTCATCCGAGCCCGTTCCCTCAATCGATCGCACACCGCAAATCTGGGGCACCCACATGCCCGGCGTGACAACGCACGTCGACACGACATATAGCCGGCGGTCAATAGCGCTCACTTTCGATGCATGTGGCGGCAGCACCGGCAGCGGCTACGACACCGAACTCATCGCAGTGCTGCAGGAGTATGCGGTGCCGGCCACACTCTTCCTCAACGAACGATGGATACGAGCTCACCCGATCGAAACAGCGTTCCTCGTCGACGATCCCCTGTTTCAGATCGAGAACCACGGCACCCTCCACCGACCGCTCTCGGTAACGGGCAGATCCGCCTACGGAGTAACCGGAACCCGGGACGCCGCGGAAGCCACCCTCGAGATCGAGTCCAACAAGGACTTTCTCCGCAACGCCTTCGGCGTGGAGAGCAGCTGGTTTCGATCAGGCACGGCGCACTACGACGACATCGCTGTGGAACTCGCGCACCGTCTAGCGGTGAGGATCGCGGGGTTCGCCGTGAACGCTGACGCCGGGGCGACTGCCGAAGCGTCGACAGTTGCTGCCAACATCCTCGCCGCCGAGGACGGCGCGATCGTGCTCGCCCATATGAACCAGCCAGGGCACGGAACCGCCGCTGGCACGCGACGCGCAGTGGAACAACTTCGCGTCGAGAATGTCGACTTTGTCCACCTCCCCTAGCTGTACTGCCCACGCAGGTTGTGTACGCGGTCTGCGTGGGCAGCACACCTAGCCCCGGTGATTCACGCGGGCTAATGTAGCTCGGAATCAGGCCATTGTGCGTCGGATTCGCCGAACGGTGACGACGAAGAGAGCTACGAGCAGGACGTAGTCGATCGTCATCAGCACGTAGCCGACGGTCTCCAGTGATGGGGCCAGATCCCACACAGCATGAACAGCGACCGCGCCGACCAGGGCGACTGCGAATTCGTATCGCAGCAATGTGTTGAATCGGCAGAGGACGTATCCGGCTACTGCGCCGGTTATCGCCACGGTGAAGGCGTGGAAACCGAATCCCACGAGCATTCGTGAGACGATGGTGGTGAGTTCTTGGGCAACCCCGGAATCACCGTCGCTCGGTGAGATCGCGTACTGCAGGTTTTCGAACACCTCGAACCCCGCGCCTGCCGTAAACCCGAGCGCGAGCCCCCGGAGCGGCGTTCGGGCGCCGATCACAAGAACGGCTACGACGCCGACCAGCTTGATCAATTCTTCAACGAACGGCGCCATTGCAGCGCCCGGCCCGAGACTATTAAGGGCTCCGGCGAGACCGGTTGCCGCGAGCGCACCCCAGAGCAACATCCAGACGATCTCGTCTCGCGTCAGCGCTCTCGGCGGAAACGCGAAGCGGGCCACGAGGTAGAGAAGAGCTGCCTGAAAGGCAGCGGCGGCAAGTGCAATCGCACTGCCTGCAACTCCCACATCAGCCATGTCGGAAAGCCCGACCAGCGACATGGCTGCTCCCACGAGAAAAAGCACGGCGAGCACTTTGCCACCCGCCCCTGATACGGCGACGCGTCGCCATATCGAAGATGCGCCTTCCGGCGTATCAATGTCAGTGCTCAACGTCAGCCCCTGTTCTGTTGCGTTGTCGACCGAGCGTGATCGCCGCAATCGAGTAGACGACCAAGCTCAGCACCACGGTCCAGGCCACAGCGAGCAGCGCGAGCGAGGCCTCGTCAAGTAAGTAGTCAGGGATCTTTATCCAGGCGAGCAGGCCGAACACGATCGAGGCCGTGCCTCGCGGACCGAGAAATGCGATCAGTGTCTTCTCGCGCCGCGTGTAGGAGCGACCGGTGAGCGCCAGCATGACTGGGCCGGCGCGCAGGACAGTAACTGCGGCGAGCGCGAAGATGATTACCGGCCACCCCGCCCAGCCGAGGTCCAACAGGTAGTCGATCAACAGTCCGAAGCCGAACCACATCACAACGTTGCACAAAAGCTTGACGTCCTCCACGAACTCCAGCTCGGAGCCACCGAGCTCCTGCACCGTGCGGGCCGCGCGATATGTGATGCCGCAGACGAATGCCGCGACAAACCCGTTACCTTCGAGAAGGACCGCGCCCCCGTATGCCAACAAGGCGACCATGATGACGGTGATCCCCAACGCCCGTGTGGATGTCAGCGAGCGCGCCAGGGCTCGGTTTGCGGCGAATGCTGCCACGAACCCGATCGCCCCACCGATGCCGATGGCGACCGCGGTAGAGTAGATCCCCTCGCCCACCGCGTCCCAGAACTCCCGCTCGCCCGATGTTTGCTCGATGAGTACGAGCGCACAGACGAAGATCGGCGCCACTATGCCGTCGTTGTAGCCGCTCTCGACATTCAACAGTCGGCCGACCCGCCGGGGCACAGCACGGTTTCGGAACAGCGACCCGTTGGCAGACAGGTCCGTGGGCATAACGGCGCAGGCGAGGAGTACGAGAATCGCCAGCCCGCCCCCTGGGAACAGGAAAGCGCCGAGTGCCGTGGCCGCGGCGAGGGACAGCGGAAGCCCAATCAGGAGTAGTCTGAGGGCCCCGCGTCGGTCGTGCCCGAGCAGTCCGCCTTTGACCTCAGTCGCGTCGACGAATAACAAGAGGGCAAGGACCATCTCGACTATGCGTTCGGTGGTGGGCAACGCGAGCGCGGTGGAGAGTTCCACTCTGGACACTTGCGCGGTGGCCGCACCGGCGATTGCCAGAACCAGCGCGGGAGCGACGCGCCAGTGGGCCAGGCGAGTGGCGAAGAGCGACCATACGGCGGCGACCGCGGCCGCGACGAGCAACAGAGCCGTTAGGTGCATTCCGTGACCTCGAAGCGTGTCCGATGAAATCTGGCCTCAACACCGGTAGGGGAACTATGGCGAACGGACGACCGCTCGGGGAGCCGGATGGCGACCCCGTCCCTTAGGCTGGACGAAAAGCGCCGAGGACGTCCTCGCGAAACCGAACCCTAAACCGACTTCAGAAGCGCGACACTAGGCGTTCTGAAGACCGATCTTCAGCCCTTCCTTCTCACAGACTTGAGAAATGCTGCCCTCCGAGTGCGGCCGGCATCGCCAGCCACTCACCGTCATGTTGTCGGATGTGCCAATAGTTGTTGCGTACTCGGCGGCAATGTTGATCGCTTCCGTACAGCCCACGCGTCCAACTTGCGTACCCATTGCCACAACCCCTCGCAGGTTCCCACCTGCGTCCTTGACGGGACCACAATTAGTCGTCTCTTCCCCCGCGACGTGCGCTGCAGGAGGCGGGGGCGCGGGGTGAACGTGCTCAGGCCCTGCGACCTTTGGTTGCACATCAGGGTGCAACGTGTGGACCGGGGCGGGGGCTGGCGGTGGTGGCGATGTTGGAGCCGCCTGTCCGCGCAATCCGATGACCAGTCCCGATGCGGAGCACACGTGCGGGATCGTCGCATCGGGTTGAGGCTGACAGTGCCAGCCATCAACAGTCGTAGGCCTCTGCCCTGTTGCCCCGCCGAGGTAGTCGTGGGCGACCGTGAGCGCATCAGTGCAACCCGCGCGACCTGAACCGTTTGCGAACGCGATGACGTGCGCGACTGCCCCGTTACTGTCGTGCAAAACTCCGCAGTCCACGTCACCGATCGGCATCCGAGGCGGCGGCTCCGACGCGCGGGATGAGACTACGTGCGAAGACGATGCCGTGTGCGATCCCGACGATTCCTCGTGCTTCGATCCGCAGCCGGCTGCGACGAGCGGCAGCAGAGCTCCGACTGAGATCAGCAATCTATGTTTCGTGTTCACTTGGTCCTCATATCTGTCGACCCGAGAAGGTAGCGCTAGTTTCTAGTCGCCAGCCGTTCACAGCTGGCAGATTCTTCAGTCAGAGCCCTGTAGCGGCGCGCCCTGAGATGCGGCCTGGAAAAACTCGTCACGTGCCGCGGACTTGATGTGTTGAGCGCAAATTGCGAACAACGGGACGTGGATGGGGGGCGTCAACTCAAGAACGCGGACAAGACCACCAGCAGCAATCCCAGGCGGCTCAGTCACGAAGGCGACACCTGATGTTCCGATCACTGCGGTGACTGGCGGGGTGCCTTGAATCGGGTTGCGGCGTACATGCGGGCTGAAGCCCGCTTCTCTGCACACTTGGATAAGATGGTCTGTGTAGCCAGACTGCCCGGGATGGCCCCAAACCGTGATGGATTCTGCTGCCAGTTCACTAAGCTGAATAGATTCCCTCGTAGCCAGGTGATGCTCGGAGGAGACGGCGACTCGAAGGCGGTGCGACCCCAAAGTTGAACGGGTCACGCCGAGCCTGGGCTTCATACCGCGACACAGACCCACGTCGATCTCTCCATTGAGTACCCCGCTCTCAAGCTCACCTGGATACCGCTGATTGACGTTTGTAGATAGATCAGGGATCACTTTCCGAACGCGATGAATCAGCTGCATCACCTCGAGCACAGTGATGGCTGGCGTATGGCCGATCTGAAGCGTCGCCAGGGAATTGGTTGCCGCTCGACGAGCCCGAAGCACCGCCGCATTCGCGAGGCCATGCAGGACGGATGCGTCTTCAATCAATGCCTGCCCGGCCGGCAGCATCTTGACCCCGCCTCCACGCCTGGAGAAGAGCTCGACCCCAACCTCTCGCTCTAGTGCGCGCATCGAGCCGGACAAGGCTTGCTGCGATAGGTGAAGACGCTGGGCGGCAGCAGTGAGAGATCCTTCTTCAGCTACAGCGACTAGATACTCGAGCTTGCGCAGGTCAAGCAACGACGGTCCTTTCTACATTTGTATAGTCCTCACTTCCCAGGCTCTCTACAGACCCTGTGCCCATGCTAGAAGCTGACAGTCAGGCCCAGGCCAGAAAACGCCCCCGCGCCCGCACTACAAGAGGATCCGTAGCCACCACAAGCTCCGCTTGTGACAGGGCTTTCTAGCGCCCCCTACCAGCACGAACGAACCCGCCGCCGTTCAAGTCAAGGGGTGCTCGCCAGGACTTGATGGCCCGGCAAGGGCAGATCGTTGCCCGTCGGACTGCAACCGCGAACTGGCAGCGGTACCGTCCTCGGACGTAAGTCCCCGGTAAGGGTTGGCTCAGAAACACTAAGCACCGGAGCGTCCTACAAGTAGAGGGTCAGGTAGGGCAACCAGATCCGGCTGCCCTGCGCGAGGAATAGGCAACGTACGTGATCCACACCGAACGCCTCGACCCACAGCGAGGAAGCTCCGGCTGCCCCGACTTCGCCGCCGCAAGTTGTGCGAACCGTCGCAGTGCTTGGTTATACCCACAACGAACTGAGAGAAGATGATCCCTTTAACCTGCGTTCTACCTGTCTATATCGGTGTTTCTCCGGAAGAATTCACAAGAGCATATCGAAGTATCGAATTTCAGACGCTCCCGCCGGGAGAAATACTCGTAGTATTAGATGGCCCCGTACAGAGCGAAATATCAGAGTTCTTGAACAATCAGAAGCGATCTGATGGACGGCTCAGTGTCATCGCACTCGAAACTAACCAAGGGGTTTCTGCGGCGATGCGCTCCGCCTTCGAGCAAGCTCAACATCGATGGGTGGCACGTCATGACGCTGACGACATCATGATGCCGGACCGGTTCGCGAAACAATGGCCCGCGGTGGTCGAGGGACGCTACGCCGCCGTCGGCGGCGCAATGCTGGAGTTCGTTGGAGATCCGACCAATATTGTTCGAGTACGACGACTACCCAGTGCGCACGTTGCGATAGCCAAGTACGCCCGACTGAACAGCCCTCTCAACAATCAGAGTACGATTTTTGATCGCGACGCCGTACTGGCGGTCGGCAATGTTCGAGACCTCCATTTCATGGAAGACTACGACTTGTTCGCTCGCCTGATCGCTAACGGGTATCTGCTTCACAGCATCGATCAGGCATTGGTCCTCGTCCATGCGCAGGAGACCATGTATGACAGGCGCACCGACAAGCGGTTCTCCGCGTCCGAGAGACAGATGCAACGCAATCTCGTCGGTCTCGGGTTAATATCCGCGCCACGAGCGGTTTTGAACTACGCAGCACGTCAACTCTTCCGGAAGCTACCTCGCCCACTTCTCAAGATTGCCTACACAAAGCTGTTCCACCGGCCCGACGCCCTCAACTCCCCAGTCTCAGAAGTGACACACTGGGTCGAGTCGGACTGGCCTGGTTTCTCTGCGTGTCCGAGCCTTGCAAAGAGCTCATAATGCCAACTTCGCTCAAAGGACAGTCAGAGGTAGAGAGCAGGAATACTGCAGCGAGTGACTCATTCGTGGCCGTCCCGGACAGATGTGTCGGCACTCATGGCGGCCAGCTTCTCAAGTTCCTCACGCCTTGCGGAACCGGACTAATGACTCACCCCAGCGTGGTGTTCATCCCACAAGGAATCTCGGGCTATTCATACTGGATGGCCGGCACGCCTTATGACGGGGTCGACGACTCCATCGAGAATCCTTGCATCTATGCCTCCCACGATGGTGCCACCTGGGAGATTCCAGCTGGAGCAACTAATCCGGTCGCACCCAAGCCCCCGGGCAGGGCGCATAACTCGGATGCCCATTTGGCGTTCGATGGCGCTGCTCTCCACCTCTGGTACCGGCGCACCAATGACGGTTATGACACCATTCTGCACGCCACTAGCAGCGACGGATCTCAATGGTCAGAGTTCGATCATGCGCTCCGCTTACCGCAACACCAAGAGCGCATTCTGTCGCCCACCGTATGCCGCTCGGGCACACAATGGGTCATGTACACCGTCAAATTTGTCCGACACGGAAACCGCAAGGTTGTGCAGCGTCGTGAGTCTGGCAATCCCTGTGGCCCGTGGGGTGCCCCCACGAACTGCGACATCAACCTTCCTGACGGACGATTGCCGTGGCATATCGACGTGTGCCACGTCGGCTCGCAATTCTGGATGGTCATCGCCGACAGCACCTCAAATGAGGGAGGCGACCTGTTTTTCGCCACCTCGCAGGAGGGCTTGTCATTCGACGTGGCCCGGGAGCCCTTGCTCTCTCGCCATTCCTCAGTCGGGAACGGGCTGTATCGATCTGCGCTTGTCGCGCGACCATCGATCGAGAGGGGCGGCAACGAGATCGTCATCGCAGACGCTTGGTACTCCGTGGTAGATGGACGCCGGTGGGGCGTCTGCCGCGGAGAGATCAGCCTCCAAACCCCCTCCAACGATTTGCCGCTCATGTGAATCGAAAGGACGCGTGTTCTCGATGCCCTTCCCGACGCGACAACCCTTCGGAGCCCTCCCCAGAGGGCAAACTCGACTCGCTCTTCTGTGCGCCGCAGCACTCCTAGGGGGAGCCGTAGCTTGCTCTGTTGTCAGCAATGGAAATAGCACCATCGGCCCCACAGAGCCTGCTGTGATATCGGAGCGCATCGCGACGGCGCCCGTCCAATCAGAACGGCCAAAACCTGCCGATGTGGATGCGGCGATGGTCCGAACTGCTGCTCAGCAAGCCCTTCTGGAGCAAGGCCAGCCTGCAAACCTGACCGATACTGACCTTGTAGCCCGCGATGTACTGGCCGGCGGCCCACTTGCTGTAGCTGACGTGCATCATAAGACACAAGAGACGCTCTCAGGGTTCGGGCCAGGCGGACCATTCGACACCTCGATGCCCCCTCAGCCCGAATGCCCGCCCACCGCCAGAGCCTGTATCGATGTCAGCGGAAAGCGAGCCTGGCTACAAACTGACAGTCGCATTACCTATGGTCCAGTGCCGATCACCACAGGGAAACCGGGGTACGAGACCACGCTCGGTTCCCACCGAGTCCTGCGTCACGTCCGCCACGACCACAGCCGAATCTTCGACTCGCCGATGCCCTTCTCCACCTACTTCACCACCAGTGGCATGGCATTCCACGAAGGTCGACTCGATGAGCCTTCACACGGGTGCATCCACTTAGGACAGAAGGCGGCGGCCCAGTTCTTTGACCAGTTGCGCGTCGGCGACGAAGTAGTCGCATTCTGAGTGTCGGCGAAAAGGCCGTGCGCACCAATTCCATTCCTCGACTGATCCTGTACCTGTGGGCACCCGCACGCCAGCGCGGACGAAAAGCAACCGACACCAGGCGGCGGGATGCCTGTGGCGCATCGTCCCGCATAAAGTAAGTCCAGGACCGGCCCCAGCCGGCGAGCACCTCTCACCCTCCCGGAAGGAACCCGTGAGCACCGACAAGGTCGCCGAAAGCACCGACGAACCCGCCGCGCCCACCCCACCGTCCCCGTTGGCCCGGGCGGGCGGATTGGTCGTGACGGCCGCGCGGCGACTACCTGTCACCGCCGCATTCGTGTCGGCGCTCCTCGTCACCGGCATCGTGTTCCAGGCCCTGTGGCGTCACGCCTACCGGGCCAGCTGGTTCGAGGGTGTGGCCTACGGCCTGCCCGCCCTGGAGGGC
>NZ_JBSHMJ010000063.1:0-11546 GCF_053645265.1 Dietzia sp. NPDC055343
ATTGATCAAGATAAAAGTAACTACCCCCGCTCCGCGGGGCGGGGGTAGATGACGACGCAGTCAGACGTCGGAGGGCCCACCGCCGCAGCGACAGGCCCTCCGACACGGTGCCCACTGACGTCCTTACTCGCAGGCCACGCCGTCGTTGTCCCGGTCGAGTGCCGGGCGGTAGGCGTCCTGGCCGCGGTAGATCGGAGCAATGCCGAGCCTGCGGGCCTCTGTGCAATTGGCGACGTACGTGGCCGCTGGGGCCTGCCGAGGGGCGGGAGCGGCGACAGGCGCCGGCGCGGGTGCGGCGACGGGCGCGGGGGCCGGAGCAGGCGCCGGGATGAACGGGAGGTCCCACACGAGCGGGAACGGCAGTGGCGGGAGAGCACCGGCCTCGGACCCCATCGGGATCGGCACCACGACCGGGGCGACGTCCGGAACCTGCACCGCCCAGGGGCCGATGTACACCTCGGCGGCGGAGGCTGCCGGAGCCACGGACATCAGTGCTGCGGCAGCCAGACCGGCCACCACGAATGAGCGTTTGATCATCGATTAAATCCCTAGTAGAGGACCACTTACGGATGCGCGGTAAGATAATTCTCATCTTATGACACAGTGCGAGCATCCTTCAGCAGCGCCCCCGGTGCTGCCGCCGCCCTTCTGGTGGCCGGTTACGGGACGGATCACCCTTGTGGCTACCCGAGCTCGGAGTGAAACGAGCCGGACCATCTGAGCGGAGGCCAGCACCCACCACGTCGGCGACCCCTGTCAGCCTCGGTGCGGGTTGCCCTTCTGCAGGCGGTCGATGTGCTCGGACGCCTCGGCTTTGCTGAGGGTCGCGGGTAGCTCCTCCCCCGCCTCACGAGCGAGGGTGTCGAGGTAGCTCTTCTGGGCCTGCGTCATGGGCTCGTCGCCGGTGACCCAGTCGTCCGGGTCGCGCTGTAGAGACGTGTCCCCGGGGTTCCGGCCCTCCGGCACGGGGGCGCCCAGTGTTTCGGAGTCATGGTTCCGTTCGGCGTCGGGATCAGTCATGGCTTCACGCTACGCAGCATCCGGGCGGCTTCAACCGCATCGGTTCAGGCGCCGTCGACCGGACCCCACGCCGCCACCCAGATCACCCGCAGGCTGTCGAGGGTCCGCTCGGATTCCCCCGGCGACGGTGCGCGCTGACGGTCCTTGTAGAACACCGCGGTGATCATGTCGGTCACCGAGGTGATCAGACGGAGGTGGTCCGTGGACAGTGGCGTGATCAGCCCTGCGGCCGCGTCCCGGTCCATCTGCTCGGCGAGCTGCCGGTTGAGCTCGGCATCCAGCGCGTCCCACCGGGCCCGGAGAGTGAGGTCGTATCCGGTGGCCTGTAGTCCGGAGAGGATCACCCGCGCCCGGCGCACCCACACGGAGTGGGACACCACGAAGAGCCTGTCGAAGTAGTCCGCGTGTGACTCGCCGGCCTTCCGGTGGTAGCTGCCGATCGCCGCGTCCCACTCGTTCCACACCGAGGACACGAGCTCCGACAGGACCTCGTCCTTGGACTCGAAGTAGAAGTAGAAGTTGGGTCTCTTGATCCCTGCGGCGTCGGTGATGTCCTTGACGGAGATCTCCATGACCGGCATCTGACCGAGAAGGCCCTCGAGGGCATCGAGTATGGCCTGCCGCTGGACCTCACCGCGGGACATCCGTCGCCGCCGGGTGCCACCGTCGTCGCGCACCGGGGGCTCGACGGCTGCGGCCGCGGCTGCCGGGGAGGTACGGGGTTCCATGGTGCACATCCTCTTGTCGCCGGTGCCCGCGCGGGACGCGCGGGGCCACTGCCCGATCATCAGATCAGATAGTGACCACCCGCGTGCCCCGCGCCTCCCGGGCCCCGTCGGCCGGCCCTCGGGGCGCCACGCCGTGCGACCGCCCGGACCTCAGCCGACCGGCAGCGCGGACCGCGACGGCTCCAGGGTCAGTTCATCGAACTGCCCGGCTTCCCACCAGTCCTCGATCATGTTCCAGAAGTCGATCTCCGAGGAGTTGTAGACATCCATGAACACCGCCTTGGACACATCGCCCTGACCGTTGTAGTAGCCGGGCGTGCACGCGCCCCAGTAGGCCATTCGGGGCTCGTTGGACTCCCGGACCTTGCGCACCCACCCGGTCTCGGCCTCGAGCGTCGGCTCGAAGGTGCCGAGACCGTTGTCCAACATGTGCTTGATGAGCCGGGCGGAGTGGCGCGCCTTGCGGTCGAGCATGTAGACGAAGTTGACGTAGTAGGCCGTCTGGGTCATCCCGAGCTCGACGAAGTTCGGGAAACCGTGGGTGAAGAACCCGTGGAAGGTCTTGGCGCCGTCGGAGAAGTACTCCTGCAGGGAGTTCCCGTCGCGGCCGATCACGTCGTATCCGTAGATCCCCGCCGGGCCGGACCCGGTCTCGAACCCGGTGGCAAAGACGATGCAGTCCACCTCGTGGTGCTCTCCCGCCACGACGATCCCGGTGGCGGTGATCCCGTCGATGCCACTCGGTGACGCCGCGAGGGTCACGTTGGGACGGTTGAACGTGTCCAGGTACTCGTCGTTGAAGCACGGTCGCTTACACATGTAGCCGAACCACGGCTTGAGCCCCTCTGCGGTGGCGGGGTCGGTCACGATCTCGTCGACGCGCGCGTGCGCGCCCATGAGTAGTTGCATGTCGGCGACCTCGGCGATCGTCGCCTGGTCGGCCGCCGGAAGGTCACCGACAGGGGTGTCGACCAGGTGCTGCCCGCCGAGCGCCGGGAACAGGTGAGTCCAGCCGTCGTCGACGTGATTCCCCTCGACCTCGTGGCCGGAGATGATGCCGTTGAAGTTGTCGTGCCGCTCGTACTGCCAGCCCGGCCCGAGCGAGGCCTTCCACTCCGGATCGGTCTTGCGGTTGTTACGCGGCTGCACGACGCTCGGGGTCCGCTGCACCACGACGAGTTCCTCGGCGTCCTGCGCGAGATACGGCACCACCTGGACGCCGGTGGCCCCGGTCCCCACCACGGCGACGCGCTTGTCCCGAAGGTTCTCCAGGTTCCCTGCCTGGGTGCCGCCGGTGTAGGCGTAGTCCCATCGGCTGGTGTGAAAGATCTTCCCCTGGAAGTCGCCGATGCCGGGCACCTTGGGCAGCTGGGGCTTGGTGAGCGCGCCGTTGCAGCGCATGAAGAACTTGGTACGGAAGCGGTCACCGCGGTCGGTGGTGACCTCCCACCGCTGCTGGGCCTCATCCCACGCGGCATGGGTCGCGCAAGTCTGGAAGTAGGTACGGCTGTAGAGATCGTAGTGCCGCCCGATGCGCTGGGCGTGTTCGAAGATCTCGGAGCCGTCGGCGTAGCGCTGGCTGGGGACGTAGCCGGTCTCCTCGAGCAGCGGCATGTAGATGTGTGACTCGATGTCGCACTGCACGCCCGGGTAGCGGTTCCAATACCAGGTGCCGCCATAGTCGCCGCCGTACTCGACCATCCGGAAGTTCGTGATCCCGTTCTGCATGAGGTAGGCCCCGGCGGTCAGGCCGCCGAAACCTCCGCCCAGGACCAGCACGTCGAGCTCCTCGGTGACCGGCTCGCGGGTGATCGGCTCACTGAACGGGTCGCGGTCGTCCACCTCGAGCACGTCGGACAGGCCCTGGAACTGGGCCAACTGGTCTTTCCGGAGCCGGGCCTGCTTGTCCTCCGCGAAGCGCTGACGGAGGTACTCGGGGTCGAAATCGATGTCGAGGGGGATGTTCGACTCGGGGAGGGTGAAGGCCATTCTCGCGTCCCTTTCCTGTGGTGCCGTCCACGCCTTAGGGATCTGGACGGCCTGTCGAGAAAACTTGACGCTGCGTCAAGTTGTGATCAGGATTACATGAGCTACGTGACGAACGCAACAGTTTCTCGAAATCTCGGCGCACTGCGACGCCCGGGGGCCGGCCGCGATCAGCCCACCGAGCCGGAAGCTCAGGCGCGTTCAGTTCTCGCGCAGCCTGCGGCGCAGGATCTTCCCCGTGGCGGTCCGCGGCAACGCATCCACGATCTCCACCTCGCGCGGATACTTGTAGGCCGCCATCCGGGCCCGGCAGTACTCGATCAACTCCGCAGCGGTGGCCACCTCCCCGTCGCGCAACGCGACATAGGCCCGCGCGGACTGCCCGCGGTACTCATCGGCGATATCCACCACGGCGACTTCCTCCACAGCGGGATGCGCCGAGAGCACCTGTTCAACTTCGTAGGGCCAGATCTTGTAGCCGGCGGCGTTGATCACGTCGCTGGAGCGGTCCACGACGAAGAGCCACCCGTCATCGTCGACGAACCCGATGTCCCCTGTCGCGAACATTCCCCTGCCGAGGGCGTCCGCGGTGGCGTCAGGTCGTCGCCAATATCCGGCCATCACCTGGGGCCCGGACGTCATGATCTCGCCGAACGCCCCCGGGGGCACCGGCAGCCCCGCCTCGTCCACCACCGCCACGGCCGTCCCCGGGACCGGGATCCCCACCGAGAGCACTCCCGTGTCGGGGTCGGCCGGCGCGCGCTGCCCGTAGGGAACGAGGTGCGTCGGCGACGCGGTCTCGGTCTGGCCGTACGCGTTGTGGATGTAACCGCCGAGCCGCTCGTCGAGCTCGTCCACGACGTCCGGGTCGATCGGCAGCCCGCCCGAGAATCTGATCCGCAGTGGCGCCAATCGCCCGGCGGTGACGGTCGGCTCCGCCGCGAGCGCCTTGTAGGCGGTGATCGCAGCGATCCCGAACGCCGGACGCCGTTCCTCTATCGCATCCGCGATCACCGTCGGACCGAACCGGTGCGTGAGCACGATCGGCGAGCGGGTGACCATCGCCAGGATGGCCGCCCCGACGAGCCCGGTCACGTGAAAGAGCGGCGACATCGCCAGGACCGGCTCCCCCGCGACGAGCCCCGACCAGTCGCGGTAGACCTGCGCGCTGACCAGCAGATTGCGGTGGGTGAGCATCGCGCCCTTCGGGGCTCCGGTGGTCCCGGACGTCGGCGCGATCACTGCCACGTCGTTCGGGGCGATCCGCACTGCGCCGAGCTGCCGGTCGGCGCTGCTGTCGGACTCGCGCGTCGACGGCTCCGGCACCGGTCCGGCCCCGGACGCCGCCGACGACGACACCGTGCCCGCGCGGGACGCCTCCGCCACGCTCGCCGCTCGCGCCTGGACCACCCTGGCCAGATCGATCGTGTCGGCGGGATCGCGTCGCCGGCATCCGTCGAACATGCGCAGGTCATCGCGTGCCTGGAAGTCCAGGGGCGACACGGTGAGCACGATCGGCACCCGCGCGGATCGCGTGCCGAGGACATGTCGCGCCACCTCCTCGTAGACGTCATCCAGACACAGGAGCGCAGTCGGGTCTAGGTCCTCCACGGCGAGCGCGAACTCCGACCTCTTGCTCATGGGACTGACCAGGGCGACTGTCCCCCGCGCTTTCCATGTCGCGAGAAGGCCGATGACGAATGCTGGATTGTTCTGCACGCACAGGGCGAGCCGGTCGCCGGCGCTGAACCCACGCGCGGCGAGGAGCGCGGCGACGGCATCCGACGCCGTGTCCACGTCCTGCCACGACATAGTGGTGT
The DNA here is from genome assembly GCF_053645265.1 of Dietzia sp. NPDC055343. Taxonomy (NCBI): domain Bacteria; kingdom Bacillati; phylum Actinomycetota; class Actinomycetes; order Mycobacteriales; family Dietziaceae; genus Dietzia; species Dietzia sp. NPDC055343. The sequence goes on from NZ_JBSHMJ010000063.1 coordinate 5,555, forward strand.
CGAAATAGTGGATCGCGGGCAGCTTCGGCCCCGCGGCCACCGCGGTCTGAAAGGCCGCCAGCACGGACTCATGCGTCGCGCCGACCTGCGCGACCGGCGCCCTGCGGCAGTTCTCGTCCTCGGCGTTCATTCCTGCAGTGTGGCCCACTCCGCCACCCTCCCGGCCGATTCCCGGACAGCCGGTCACGGACAGCGCCTCTGCGGACGGCCACACTCTCGTAATGTGTTCAGCATGCCCGAACAGGCCACGCGCGCCGACACCGGAAGCGCCATCCGCGCCGCCCGCCTCGATGCCGGACTCACCCTGCGCCGTCTGGCCACCGCGATCAACGTCAGCACCGGCACGATGAGCGCGATCGAGAACGGGAAGGTCGGCGTGACCGTCGATCGACTGAACCACATCTCCGGCGCTCTCGGTGTGCCCGCGGCCCGGCTGGTCCGGCCTCGACGAGCCGCCGTGAACACGGCCACGTCACGACCGCCGGCGGAAGGCTCGGGCTGGCGATCGTTCGACGACATCAGTCTGGATTCCGTGCTCGCGTCCGCGGTCGAGGTCTTTCGCGAGACCGGCTACCACGGGGCCACGATGCGGCTGATCGCCACCGGCGCCGACATCAGCGTCGCCGGCATCTATCACCACTATCCGAGCAAGAAACACCTACTGATCGAGTTGATCTCCCGGGCGCACGCCGACCTCGGGTGGCGTTTGAACGCGGCCGCCGCAGATGGCGCGGACGCAGCCGGGGGGTTCTCGAACATGGTGGAGGCGCTGGTGCTGTTCCGGGAAGAGCGCCGCGCACTGGCATTCGTGATGGTGACCGAGTCGTACCGGGCGGGCGTCCCGTTGGCCGGCGGCTCGGACCCGGATAACGGTGATATCCGCGCCACCCTCCAGGCGGCTGCCCTCCAGGCCGTCGAGTCCGGGAGTTTCAGCAATACTGAACCTGAACTCGCAGTCGACGCAATTCTCACGATGTGCCTCGCCCCGCCCTCCTGGACGGGCGCCGATCAGGCCAGCGACCCGGCGGAGCTGGCGCGCGATTACGCCCGTCTCGCCCTATCCATGATGCAGTACCGCCACTGACCTGGTAGTTCAGTCGAACTGAACCCCGCTTCCGCCGCGCCACCCCTGGCCTCGAACACCCGCCCGCGCCGCCCATCCCGTGTGATCCGGTTCCCCGAAAACACTTGACGCGCCGTCCTTGCGGTGAGACGCTCATCACAATGAACTGACCGAGTGAGCGCTCGGACCGTTCAGTAGCATTTCATCCACGCGAGAGGACCAGTCGATATGAGCCACGATCACGATGCCCCGGGCATGGGCGAGCTCCTGAAGGATTCACCGAAGAACTGGGGCAAGTGGGGTGACGACGACGAGGTCGGCGCTCTCAACTACCTCGGCTCCGACGAGGTGCTGCGCGGAGTGCAGTATGTGAAGTCCGGTCAGGTGTTCACGCTGCAGATCCCGATGGGCCATCCTCATGGCGACCCGGTGTTCCCGGGCCGGGAGGGCACCAGGCGCGTCAACGTCCTCGACGAGTCCTCGTGGGACGAGGGCAAGGAGGGCGCACCTGATTTCGCAGGCGGCCTGCACTACTCCGACGACAAGGCGGAGATCTTCCTTCAGGGTTCGACGCAGTACGACGCGCTGGGCCACGTCTGGTACGACGGTCAGATCTGGAACGGCTACGACGCGCGGACCACTGTCGGCGGCAACAAGAAGGCCTCGGTCCAGCCGATCGCCGAGCGTGGCGTCGCTGGCCGTGGAGTGCTCATCGACATGGCCCGCCACCGCGGCAAGAAGTGGCTCGACAAGGGCGAGACGTTCAGCCACACCGATCTCCTGGAGGCCGCCGAAGCCCAGGGCGTGACCATCGAGAAGCGCGACATCCTCCTCATCCGCACTGGTTTCATGACGTACTTCTACTCGGTGACGGGCGAGGAGTTCTACGCGAACTTCGTGGAGCCCGGCCTCACCTACTCGCCCGAGCTCGTGGACTGGTTCAACGAGATGGAGATCCCCAACCTCGTGACCGACACGATCGCCAACGAGGTCACCAAGGATCCGGTGTCCGGCGTGATGCTCCCCCTCCACTGCGCACTCATGCGCAACCTGGGCATCGTGCTCACCGAGATCTGTGACATGGATGCCCTCGCCGAGGCCTGCGCCGCGGACGGCCGGTGGGACTTCCTGTACACCGCCGCCCCGCTCAACATCGTCGAGGGCACGGGCGCGCCGGTGAACCCGGTGGTGCTGCGGTGACCAGCGCTTACGACGACAAGATCTGGCTGGACCGATACCCGGACCCGTCACGTCATTCGATCGAGACCGAGTTCGAGACCGCCCTGGAGATGTTCGCGGCCACAGCACAGCGCGTGGGCGACGGACCGCTCATCGAGTATTACGACAACGCCATCTCCGCCCGGGAGCTCGACGAACTGTCGGACGCCTTTGCCGCGGGCATTCTCGACGCCGGCTTCAACGCCGGGGAGCGCGTGGTGATCTACGCCCAGAACATCCCGCAGTTCGTGATCGCCCAGTTGGGGACATGGAAGGCCGGAGGCATCGCCGTCTCGGCCAACCCGATGTACCGGGCGCGCGAACTCACCGAGATCCTCCGGGACTCGGGGGCGACGGTGCTGGTGTCGATGCAGGATCTCTACCGGGATGTGGCAGCGCTGGTCGTGGACGCGACCGACGTCCGGACGGTCATCACGACGTCCGAGCTGGAGTACCAGTCCGCGAACCGGGGGCCACTGGCCAGTGCGACCAGGATCGACTGCCCTGACACCGTGGACATGGCCACGATGCTGCAGAAGTACCGGGGTCAGTCCCCGCCCGCCCCCGAGCTGAACGCCGACTCGATCGCGTTCCTCACCTACACCTCGGGGACGACCGGCCCGCCCAAGGGCGCCATGACGACCCACCGGAACGTCGTGTTCAACGCCCAGACCTATCGGGACTGGATCGGTCTCGACTCGTCCGACGTGGTGTTGGGTGTGGCCCCGCTGTTCCACATCACCGGCCTGGTCGGACACATCGCGGTAGCGCTGCTCACCGGCGCCCCGCTCGTGCTCATGGGCCGGATGGATCCCACGGAGACCCTCCGGACCATCGAAGAGCACAAGGCCACGTTCACGGTCGGTTCGATCACCGTGTTCATCGCGCTGATGAATGCCCCGGACGTACGCCCGGAGTCGCTGGCCACGCTCACGAAGATCTACTCCGGCGGCGCGCCCATACCTCCGAGCACCATCCGGGCGTTCGAGGACAGGTTCGGTCACTACATCCACAACATCTACGGACTTACGGAGACCACCTCGCCGTCGCACGGTGTGCCGTTCGGGGTCCGCGCCCCGGTCGACGAGGCCACCGGGGCCACCTCCGTCGGTGTCCCGGTCTACAACACTGTCGTCCGCATCGTCGACGAGTCCGGTCAGGATGTCCCGCCCGGTGAGGTCGGGGAGCTCGTGACAGCCGGGCCGCAGGTGGTCGCGGGGTACTGGAACAAGCCCGAGGCGACGGCCGACGGGCTTCCGGGCGGCGTACTCAAGACAGGCGACGTCGGGTACATGGACGCCGACGGCTGGTTCTACATCGTCGACCGAAAGAAGGACCAGATCAATGCCTCGGGCTACAAGGTCTGGCCGCGTGAGGTCGAGGACGTGCTCTACGAGCATCCGGCCGTCCGGGAGGCCGCGGTGGTGGGTGTTCCCGACGAGTATCGCGGCGAGACGGTGAAGGCGTTCGTCAGCGTTCGCCCTGGCGCCACGGCCACACCGGAGGAACTGATCGAACACTGCAAGGCCAGGATGGCAGCGTACAAGTACCCGCGGGAGGTCGAGATCATGGACGACATCCCCAAGACCGCGACAGGCAAGTTGCTCCGTCGCGAGCTGCGCCGCACCTAGCCGAGCGAGACGGCCTCACAGTGCCGGGCCCCGACACAGGCGACGACCACAGTTCGCCTTCCCACCACAGGAGTCAGTCATGAACCATCCCCCTGCCGGTTCACTTCGGATGACGGATCCCGTGTGGTTGGAGGGGGCGGGTGTGGTCGTCACCGGCGCTGGCAGTGGCATCGGTCGGGCCCTTGCCCGTCGGCTGGCCGCGGCCGGGGCGCGCGTGGTGGTCAACGACCTCGACGCGGCCGCCTGCGAGGCCACCGGGCAGGATATCGGCGCTCTCGCGCTGCCCGGTGACGCCGCCTCCGCCGACGGCGTGGCCGCCCTGGTGTCAGGGGCACTCGGGCACCTGGGGTCGATCGACGCGTACTTCGCCAACGCCGGCATCGAGACGGGAGCCGACGCAAGCCCGGCCGCGTGGGAGCGCTCGTTCGCCGTCAACGTGATGGCGCACGTCCACGCCGCCGACCAGCTGCTGCCGGACTGGCTCGAACGGGGCGCGGGACGGCTGGTGGTGACCGCCTCGGCCGCGGGCCTGCTCACCATGCTGGGCAGCGCGCCGTATTCGGTTTCCAAGCACGCGGCCGTCGCCTATGCCGAATGGCTGTCGGCGACCTACGGTGACCGCGGGCTGACCGTGCAGTGCCTGTGCCCGCAGGGCGTGCGGACACCGTTGCTCCCCGGGGGCTCGGTGGGTGAGGTGGTGTTCGGCGACGACGTGCTCGCCCCGGAACAGGTGGCCGAGGACGTGATCACCGCCTTGCACGGCGAGGAGTTCTACATCCTCCCCCACCCGGAGGTCGCGACGTTCTTCGCCACGCGCGCCACCCAGCCGGAACGTTGGCTCCGGGGAATGCGCCGAATGCAGGCGGAGCTCGACTCACGCTCCGGCTAGGTCCACCTTCTCGGCCCTCCCTGCCACACCCGGGCAGCCGCCGACGGCTTTCCGGGCCGGGCGACCTGGGACTGGGTACGGTTGCCGGGTATGACCCCTCCGCCGCCTTCCCCCGTCGCTTCAGATCGGCCGCTGCGCGTGGCCGTGATCGGTTCCGGCGCGATCGGCGGAGCCGTGGTCGAGGCGATCGAGAAGGGGCGGGTCCCCGACGCGCAGCTGGTCAGCGTGCTGCGGTCGGACAGCACGGACGCTGAGTTCGACCGGGCCATCGCCGCGGCCGACGTGGTGGTGGAGGCCACCACGGTCGCCGCCGCGGAGGAGTACATCCCGCGGGTCACGGCTACCGGCAAGGACATCATCGTGTGCTCGTGCGGGGTCTTCGCCCGACACGAGAATCCCCGCCACCTGATCGGTGCTTCGGCCGCGCCTGGCGCAGCTCGCGCAGGCAGGGTGCTCGTGCCCGCCGGCGCCGTCGGCGGGCTGGATGTACTGGCGGCCGCGGCCCGGGCCGGTACCGCCGACGCCCGCCTGCGCCACTACACCATCAAGAGCCCTGCGGCGCTGGGCGTGGAGGGCGGGCTGACCGAGCACCGCGAGGTGTTCCGCGGAAGCGCTCGCGAGGCGGCCCTGGAGTACCCGCGCACGTCCAACGCGTCCGTTGCTCTCGCGTTGGCGACGCTCGGACTCGACCGCGTCGAGGTGATCGTGCTGGCGGACCCCCGGGTCACCCGCACCCGCCACGTCGTGGAGTGGGAGTCCCCGATGGGCAGCTACGAGATGAGTTTCGAGAACTGCCTCGACCCCGACTCCGGCGGCCGCACCTCCGCGATCACCGCATGGTCGGTCGCGGAACTGCTCATCGGTATCCACGACGGCGTCGGCCCGGGCGCGGTCGTGCTCGATCCTCCGGTGGAAGGTGTGCCGATGGGCCCCTAGCGTGTGCACCCAGTCGATCGAGAGGTGCGATATGAGTAACGCCCGCCCGTCAGACTCCGGTCCGCACGAGAGCCCGGAGACCGGGAAGCCCGGCCCCGCCGGCGCGCCCGGCGAACCGCAGACCCCGGATCACACCGGCACCGAGCGCGTATCCGAATCCGAGACGATGGAGCAGAGCCCGACTCCTCAGCCCGGCAGAACGGGTGCGTACGTGTGGATCGTGGTTGTTGTCGTCGTCGTCCTACTACTGGTGAT
>NZ_JBSHMJ010000064.1:0-10647 GCF_053645265.1 Dietzia sp. NPDC055343
GGGCGGGTTGTAAAGATCCACGCCATCCTTCAACCCTGCTTCGAGGATGCGGACGTTCTCGACGGTGGAAAGGACGCCGGTGCAGTAAGTCTGTGCCTTCAAGGTGTTGTTGGTGAAGGTGCCGCTCGTTGCAGTGGGTGCCACCTTGTCGATCGTGAGCATCAGCCCCCCAGCCGTAGAAGAACCCGGAATGAGAGAGCCCAGTGAGTTTGCCTGGGCTACCCCTGCCCCGCTAAGCACTGTGGCAGCGGCGAGAACGGTGGTGGCGGCGAAACTGGAAAGGCGAGCGAAACGCATTTTTCCCCTTTTCGGGTCAGTAGTTCCGATCGGCTAGCAGTTGGCCCTGCCGATCACTGCGGCCGGGCAGCCAGAGTGAGCTCAACTTAACAGAAGCAGTAGACAACCTGACTTGTCTTACGCCCGCGGGCTACGTTGGGCCTTAAACTAATTGACAGTCCCGCAAACCTCATCGGGGAGACCACCAATCCAACCGGCCTGCCCGGCCACTCGGCCGGACATGTCGGCGAGGGTCGTAGCTACGCGAGTGCCGATAAGTCGCGATCTGACAAACTCCCCTCCGGTGCGCTCCCCTACAGCGTCGTCAGGTCGCTAGACATATGCGTCCCGATGACGCACCCCACCAGCGGCTTCATCGGGACGCGCGCGATGCCTGAAGGTCGCCATCGCCTCGGCAGCAACTACCTCAAACGGTTTATACCTCTAACGGTACGAACCGACAAAGGTATAGACCGCTTCTTGGCGTTAGTCAGGCAGCGCGTTGCGAATAGCCGACTCAATAAACTCAGACACAGTCTCCCCTTGTTGGATGGCCGCGATTTTCGCCCTCCGGTACACCTCAACATCAAGCGCTAGCGAGGTTTTCGTGCGCCGAGGACTGGTCGCCTTTGCCGCTTCAGACGCCGAGAACGTCTCCGATACCGGGCGGATCGGGGCTGCCGACCGAGGACGCAGACTGCGGCTTACCGGCTCCGATTTGCCACTCACCTAGTCACCTCAACAATCTCTTCCATCAGGTCTCGATAACCAAGGAAGCTCGTGGGACATGTGCCAAATGACTGACGTATAGCCTGACGTTTGCCAATCACGTTCTCGAACACGAAGACACCTTCCGACTCGAGGGCCTCCTTTGTGAGCTCGAGCAGCTTGGTGCCGAGCTCAACGCTTGTGAGGAGAACGCCAGCTGGCTTGTGCGCAGCAGCCTCCAACGTTGGCCAGACGCGCTGGAGGTCCAGACCAGACGGCGCAGTCGGAACCACGACAACATCAGCCGCGTCGATCGCTGCCTGGATGATGTCGGCTGCGCCGGGAGGCGTGTCGATCACTGTGAGATCGCTACTCGATGCTCGCGAAAGCGTGATCTTGTTCGCGGGCGAGACCTGGAACGGCAAAGGCGTACCCCCTTCGGCCGCGATCTCAGCCCAGCTAGTTGCCGAACCCTGAGGATCTGCGTCTAGCAACTCGGTCGACTTCCCCTGCTCGCTCGCCACCGTCGCCAGGTAGATGGCGGTAGTCGTCTTGCCGACGCCGCCCTTGGTGTTCACTACCGCAATCTTCAAAACCCGCCACACCTCTATCTATGAATACCGCTATACCTCTGTACAGATTATGGTCTACACCTTGATACCAAACATGCAGCGTAGGGGCCCGTTAGACACACCGTTCATCCCTAGATACCGCCAAACCGCTAGTGGTGCTGTGGTGTATACCATTCCCGGTTTATACCGCCAACCAGTTGATCTCTACTGGAAGCCGACGGCGTCATAGGCGGCGCCAGAAACTCCACCTCACTTAGGCGTGTCGATAGGATTTGTGGCGCCAAGTGTGGAAGTTTTCCTCCCATGGCGACGAAGCAGCGGGGCCCTGGGCGGCCGTCATTCGGCGAACGCATGCGGGTGCCCGTCCGTATGGCTCCAGAGGTGTACGAAGCACTTCGAGTGGAGGCTAGATCTAGAGGCGTCTCTATGTCCCAGTACTTGGCCGACCTCGCCGCAATCGACCTCGGTCTACCCGAGGCTGTACTTGTACCTGTAGACGAGGAGGCAATTTCAGCGTGAAGCGGCGGTCGGGTCGTGCCCGGCCAATAGTTGAACATCCCGCAGCCCTGAAATGACTGATCCCGGCCCACCTGCCAGTGGACCGGGATCGAAAGTCAAGAGTTTGAGTTACCGCTCAAACTCGGGGTTGCCCACCAATTAGGAGAGCTGTGCTTCCAGGCACCTCTCAGAGTAAGTCATACCCATCGGTTGGTCCAGTCGATCCGTTGGGCGTGTCTTGCCCTGACCGCGACAACGTCGAATCCCGAGATTCCACCTGGTGGTGGGACTCGCTGGTGTGCGCGTGGAGTCCGCGCCCGTATGTACGTGTTGACTCGCGAAAGACGCACTCGTTCGCCGCCACGCGACGCCTTGCTGATGGCGCGCCGGGGGAGGGGACACCGTTTGCACTGCATTTGACTGATGAATCGGGCAGGTTCCGTCTGCTTGCCCTGGATTTTGACGCCCACCACGCCGACTCGACAGCAACCGCCGATCTGACCCGCTGCACAACCGCTCTCACCGCAGCAAGTATCGAGCACCTGGTGTGCTCGTCGGGGTCTGGTGGGGGATACCACGTGTGGATCCGGCTTGGCACTGCCGTATCCCCGCACCGTCTGGCACCGATCGTTAAGGCCTTCGCCGCGGCGTGGCCCTCGCTTGACCTGGGCCCGCTGGCTAACCCGCGCACCGGTTGTGTCCGCGCACCGGGCGCACCTCACCGCGCCGGCGGCGCATCGGTGCCGTTGACGAGCCCGCATATTCGCCCGGTATCTCTGCGCGCCCTGCGCACAGTAGTCACGCAGCTGACACATCCCGAACACGCCGGTTCAGCCACGACCGCCGCAGCAGAAGTAGGCGCCGCACCGATCCCGGTCCACACCGATGTGCAGGGCCACCCGTATCTTGCCGGGCCCAGACGCCCTATGTCCGCGCAGATCCGAGCTCTAGCACGCACTCGGATTGCTGCTCAGTCGGATGCGTCGGCGATCGGGTGGTCGATCTTGTTGGCTTGCGCCCACGCCAGGATGCGCTACGACGACCTGCACCAGGCGGCGTTCACCGACTGCTGGCCAGGCCTGGAAACTGTCCGCACACGCCGCACTGGAGCGGGGGAGCGCACACCCAGGTTCGACCCGCACGCGGAGTTGGCACGCCAGTGGGCCAAAGCCGTCACTGCAGCCAGCTACGCCACCCGCTGCAGCACCACCACGTCGTCACCTGCCCGCCGAGCTGCCGAGGAGACGGTCGCCGACCTGTTGGCACGCATGAACGCCCAGCCGGGTAGGTGGACCGGGAAGACCGGGTCCCAGGACCGCCTGGTGCTGCTGGGACTGGCAGCCCGAACCCTGGCAGCTGCTGCAGAGGCGGTGCAGCTGTCCGAGCGCGACTGGGCCGGCGCTGTAGGCCTGACCAGAGACGTCGTGAACGACCGCGTGAAGGTGCTGCTGCAGCAGGGCTGGATCGCCAGAGCCCAGCGAGCGGCCGGCCCCTGGGCCGCCATCTGGCGGATCGCAACACCCGGGGGCGGGAAGCAAAGAAGTGGTGCAGTTTTTTCTCCAGCTCTTCAGCAGGGACTGCACGCGGAGCTGGAGCGTGCTCGCGCAGACATCTGGCACGCCCGCTCGCTAGGAGTGCTCGGGTTGCGGGTGTGGCAGCTGCTGGCCCGAGGGCCCGTGTCGGTGGGGGAGCTCGCTACCCGGGCTGGAGTGTGCGCGGCAACGGTGCGCAGCAAACTGCGGGCCTTGCAGGCTGTGGGCCTGTGCAACTCTGCGGGGCGCTCCTACCAGGGCCGTTCCCGATTGGCCCGGGCTGCGGCGCTCGCGGGGGTGACAGGTGCGCATGCGGACCGGGTACGTCTGTACCGGCTGCAGTCGGCGGTGTTCGTGTGGTGGTTCACCACCCGCTACCAGCCGACGCGATCCGATGCGCTGGATGAGTGGGGTACCTTTCCCACCCCGGCAGAGGCTGAGCACACCCACCCGGTCGATATCGCTCTGGCCTACGGCGCCACCTGCACCGGCCCCCCGGTCCAGGCCACCACGTGGGGCGCGGCCATGGCTGCTCAAGACCGGCTGCGAGAGTCCGAACCGGCGAGTTGGTGGGAACTGGTAGCGGCAGCTCGGGCAGAGCTTCCCTCACCGGAGATGCTCCTCGCGCCTCACCAATGGGCCCGCGCCGCCGCCTAAGGCTGCCTTCGCCAGAGAACGGGAAGCTCACCACAGGTCGGGGGAGGAGTCGACGCTAGGACTCCAGCTCCACGATGGCCCCGTTGTGTCTGCATAGGGGTCGGTGTCTTCTTCAGCGTCGAGCGCCTCAAGGTAGGACTCCACGAACAAATTCCTGTCCGGTGCTTCTGCTGGCGGGTCGGTCAGTGTGGCTCGGGTGCTGGTGAGCCAGGCGGTCAGTTCAGTGTCGGTACCGAGGACGGTGGGGGCAGGGCAGGGGAGTGCGTCGGTGGTGCCGGCCTCGCGGGTCTGGTGACGGATTCGGTGGGCGATGACTGCTGCGGGCGATTTCGCGGTATCGAGGTTGTCGGTAGCTTCGGCCCACATCTCGCGGGGGTCCAGGCCGGCGAGGACGGCTTCGGTCCAGGCGTGGGCGAGCTCGTCTCCGAGCTCGGGGGTGGGGGAGTAGGCGCGGGGTAGGGCGTCGAGGTAGTCGGGCAGCATCTGGGCGGTGAAGGCCTTGGCTGCCAGCTCGGCCCCGTGGCGGTAGAGCGCTTCCAACCGCTCGGGGTCGGTGGCGTGGTCGTACTCGGTGCGCAGGGTCTGGATTGCTGAAATCTGGCGGGTGTCGCGGGCCAGAACGGTGTGCAGAACCTCGGTGGCGGTGGGTGCTTCGGAGTCGCCGGCAGAGTGCATGTGTCCGTCCTCGGCCGCCGTGTCGAGGTCGGGTTCGCACACGGCGTAGACGCGGTTTTCTCGTCTGCCCCTGGTCATCGCGACGTAGAGTCCGGCGCGGTCCACGCTGGTGTCGATGACGGCGTGGGTGGTGTCCACGGTCGCGCCTTGACAGCGGTGGATGGTGGCCGCGTAACCGAGGTGGATGTTCTTGGCTGCGTAGTCGGCCGGGATCAGCATGTCGGCCCCGGTGTTCTGGTCGCGGACGGCCAGGGAGCCATCGTCGGCCAGTCCGGTCACGGTGAACAGTTGGCCGTTGACGACTCGTCCGAGGTACTTGCTGTCTTCGGTGTAGAGCTTGGAGTTTTTGCGGGCGATGACGGAGTCTCCGACACCGACGGTGTCGCCGCGAGACACCGCCACAGTGTGGGTGTTATCAACAATGCCCTCGGCGATTCTTTGTGCCCGGATGACTTCGTTGAGGGTGTCGACGTCCTCATTGCGGGAGGCGATGATCAGTGAGCTGCGGCCAGCATCGAGGTCAGCAAGATAGGCCTGCACTGCGTCGGTGAGCATGGACTCGCGGTGGCCACCGCGCACCCACCCGCGGCCGTCATACAGATCCAGGGCTGCGATGTCTCCGACTCGCAATCCGAGGGTTGCTTCGGCTTGGTAGGTGTCTGCGCCCATGCGCATCACCTGCTCTAGTTCGACTGTTCCGGGGGTGCGGGTGATGTCGGCGAACAGGCCACCGGAGGTCACCGCCGACAGCTGGTAGGGGTCGCCAATCAGCCGCACCACGGCCCCGGACTCGGCTGCGATTTCGGTCAGCGCGGCGAGGTTTTCGGTGCTGGCCATGCCGGCTTCATCGACCAGCAGCATGTCGCCGGGTTTGATCTCGATCGGCAGGGCCGACAGGGTCTTGCCGGGCAAGCTCGGGTGCAGCCCGCGCCAGGTGAAGGTCAACAGGTCGATGGTGTGCGCGGGGGCGTCAATGTCGCCGGCGAGCACGCTCGCCGCGGCGGCGGAGGGGGCCAGACCGATGATGTTGCGGCCCGTCGATTGCCAGGTTTTCGCGACGATCTTCATGGAGGCGGTCTTGCCGGTTCCGGCCGGACCCACCCCTGCCGCAACCAGTGTTCCCACACCCACCAAGTGCTTTGCCAGAGCCTGCTGTCCGGGGTTGAGCGACCATCCCTCGCACCTTTCGTGGGCGGCCAGGACGTCGTCTACTTCCGTCTCGGTGGCGATGACCGCGACCGGAGTTCGGGCCGCCTCCAGCACGGACGTTTCGGCGCTGAGAACAGCGTCGGTGGTGTACCTCTCCGAATTGGCGTGCCGGTCGATTCCCGCGCCGCGTGCGGTCATCAAAGCAGAGGGAAGCAGCATCGGCTCGGGGGGAGTCAGCGGGACTACGAGGGTGGTCATAGCGCGGGCCATCACGGCCTGGTGCGCCGCTTCGAGTTCGGTTTCTGTGGCGAAGCGGTAGCCCTTGAGAGCGGTCGAGATGGCGGTGTCGATGTGCGAGGCGCGGAAGTGAGCGCGGGCGTCGGTGACCCTGGCGATGGCGAGCTCGGCCACCTTCTCGGTGTGCTGCTCCACATCGAATGCCTCGCGGCTCACCTCGGTGTCAGCGGCGGTGGATACGGCCACGATCTGCTCAACCACGCCTGCACCAACACGGTCGACGGCCGCCACTTTCCATGCTGCGCGGTGCTCGTCCAGCGACTGCGCAGACTTCTTCCCGTCGCGGGTGTCGAGGATCGCTTTCTGCCACAAGGCGTAGCCCGCACGCTGCGAGGGCTGCCGACCATTCTTGACCACGTAGTCGGCGACAAGCTGCTCGTAGACCGGGCGCGCCAGGGTGCGCCGGGACGAGAACATCTCGATCAGGCGCCGGTCCATCCCGGCGATCTCCCAGATCGGGGCTTTGTCTGGGTGCGGGTAGTTCGCGGTGAACTCCACGCCCATCCGGCGGGTCATTTTGTCGTGCAGGATCGCGTCATACCGGGCAGAGATTGCTTGGTGCATCTGGTGGATAGCCCGAGAATCCAGCGACAACCAGCGGCCATCCGGGCCTTGCACTTTGTTGGCCAACAGCACGTGTGAGTGCAGATCCGGGTCGCCCCCGCGAGTATCGAAGTGGGTGAACTCGCTAGCGATCACACCGCGGGTTGTCACCTGCTCGATGCCTTGCTTGCCGACCCGTGTGTAGACGGCGTTGTCCTCGGCCCACGCCAGTGCTTCGGCGACCGCCTCGTGATGCACCGCGGCGATCTTCGATGACGTCTGCTCGTCTGCCAGCGCCCACAGAACGCTGACACTTTTCACCGGAGAGAATGTGAAGTCGAACCCTGCGACCGCCTGCTTGACCTGGTCTCGTTCGCGGTTGATCCAGGCGATAACGTCCTTGCCGGAAGCGTGTTCGTAGCCGAACTTCTCTGCATAGAAAGGCCTGCCGACCTGCTCGGCGATCTCACTCCGCTCGCCCGTGGTGGGGCGGCGTTCCTCGGTCTTGAGAAACGCACGCTCGGCGGCGGCGATCGCGTCCAAGACGTCGACACCGCCGGTATAGAGGGGGAAGGAACGGCCGAGTTTGCAGTCGGCCAACGCGGTCCCGGCGAGCATCTTGGCATCGGTGTCTGGGTGCAAACCCTCGCCATATAGAGCTGCCATCTGGGCTTCGGTGACGACTGCCCCTGCGGCGGCCGTCTCCGAGGCCAGGCCGTCTAGTCCTGAGCCGATCCACCGCCCTGGAGGGGTGCCTTTGGCGGCGTAGTAGTCCGACAACGACTGCCCCTTGGGGTCAGCGTCGTGGGTGGCCACCGACCGCAGCAGGTACTGGTATCCAGTGCCCGCGTGTACGGCTCGCAGCGTCATCACACTCGCCAGCGTAGGCGGCCCAAATGGGCGCGTCTACGCGCCACGGGCCGCAGGCTCGTGACCAGGGCTTTCCCATCGCTCACTAGAAGTGCCTACTGTGTGTGGCTGTTTGAGACGAGCGAAGGCGAGGATCAAGGAGCACGGAACGTGCGACAGGATCGGTGACGAACGGCGACGGTGACAGCGGAATCGGCGAGACGGTGTGCTGGTTGAGCATTGCGACACGGAACGTGGGTCAATAAGCTCGGAGCCATGGTGGCTACCAAGACTGATTCACGTTCACAGACTGCACGGGCCCGCGCTCGTCAGGCGATGGCCGACGAGCTGGAGCGAGCACGTAAACGCGAGGCGAAGCTCGTCGCGGTGTTCTCTGCGATCGACGCCCGCGATGACGCACAGGTCGCCCTCGGCGAAGCGCTGATTGAGCTTCGAGATCTTGGCGTTGCGCAGGCTGATCTGGCGGAGATGACGGGACTGTCGGCCCGCGAAGTTGGTGCAGCGGTCCGCAGCGCAAAGGACAACGAGACCACGACCGATGACACGGTCAGTGATGACGCCGCGGCGGTGGACCAGCCCACTACGGACACCAACGGTGACCAGCACCAGTGAGCGCCCGAACGGGCGGCGGTTCGAGGACATTCCACTCCCGGGAATGGACCTCGACCGCCGACCTAGGACTGCTCCGCAGCGGTCCCGCCCGTACGACTCGACGCTTGCTCCGACTAATGCGGCGATAGCGGCATTCACCTCCCGCGTCGTACGCGCTCCAGGCAATGGATGCCACATCTGGACCGGCGCCGTCTCCGACGGGTACGGAAGAATCTCCTGGAGACGTGACGGCGTCAGCAGGACCGAGTACGCGCACCGCTTCGCCCTCTTGGTCGCCGGCCAGCTGAACGCCGACACGATCGGTGAGCACCGCTGCAACGAACCCCTCTGTGTGCGCGTTGACCCGGACCACCTGATCGCCTCAACCCAATCGGCCAACCTTCTCTATGCCGTCGCTTGCGGACGCACCGGAATCATCCGCAGCGCCGCCGAGAGACACGACCGCCACGCCCGGTCCCTCGCCGTGCGTGACGCTGTGGCGAGCGGCTGGGACCCACTCGCCTACGCTCGCGCCTGCGGCAACACCGCACCACTCTCCGAGCCCCCACTGTTCTAGACTCACTCACAAACGCCTACGACTATGGCCCCACCGATTGGTGGGGCCATAGTCGTATCGGTTGGGTTGAGAAGTGTCAGCGGGCGGGCGCCAGGCGTCGCTGGCGGCGCAAATGCCAGTAGCGCGGAATCGTCCACCGCAGCGGCGTCTTGTCGATCACCAGTAGCGCCAGACGCGACCGGTAATGCACATCATTTCGGACCGCGAACGACCAGTGGCCGACGAACCACGCCACCAGTCCCAAGGCCATCACGGTCGGCGCCCAGGAGCTCGACTGCATTACGCCACAGAACCCGATTACGGCACAGATGCCGCCGAGACCGCGTGCCAGCGGTGGAACCAGGAGTGATGCCACCGCGACGACCGCCACGGCCTGGATTGCGGTCTGCGGATCCCACATGGTGCCCTCCTTGTTTACAGTTCCGACCGGATCTCTTCGAGCACGCTCGGGAACTCCTCGGCTGAAACTGCGAAGTCGTATCTAAGACGATCAATCGCGTCGGCTTCCGAGTAGCCCAGTGCCTCGAGCTGGTGCTCACTCTGGAACACCAGCGCCGTCATGAGCTTCTCCCCCATCGACCACGCAGCGTCAGGCTCGCCGCCGTTGACCTTCGCTTCCCGGGCGCGCTCGACGACCCGGGACAGCGCTTCCTCCTGCCGGCCAGAACGGTTCAGCATGTCAGCGATCAGTTCCTCGCGGTTCATTCGCAGCCTTTCCCAGATTTCGTGCTCTCGACGCACACTCTGCCCGACAGGTCCGACATCAAACGCGAGAAGCACCGACTTGTCCACAAGGCCTCACTGATCATCATTTGTTTGTCGAATCGCTTCGACAATGAAAGCTCCAAATGTGGAAGCAGAGTGCTTGAGTCATGTTCAGCGGCACGCGCTCGACTAGCACTCGGGGCGGTTACTCGATTTCGATTTCGAGCAGGGCGCGGACAGCGGTGTCGAGTGCGGTGTTGATGCCGGCCTCGTCATCGGCCTCACCTGACCCGCCAAACGAACTTGCAAAATCCCGCCAAACGAAGCTGCGAGTCACAGTGGAAGGACGGTGCTGCCGAAGGGTTAAGCAGGCTCGACGTCGAGTCGCTCGCGGTCATACTGAATCGAGCGCTCGGTAGCGACCTGGGCAGCGGCATCCGACCCCCAGACATACGCCAGGAACGCCCGGTCGAGACTCCTGCGTTCATCGGAGCGCCCATCCCGCACGGTGGCGTACTGCGCGTACGGCCGCCTGGCGTGCTGATTGACAGTGCGTTTGCTCATCCCCAGCAGCTTCGCTGTTTCCGTCTGACTGAGACCGCCCAGCAGCGCGGTCTTTACAAGGGCTGGATCGACGACGTTTTCCTCAACGAATCGAAGATGCTCCAGGAGGTGTCGTGCATCTCGGCGACGGTGGGCCAGGTCATTCGGATCTAGTTCCATTGACCCAGTATCACGGTACCGCACGAATACCGCAATACCTGAACCCTCCTCGCGGCTCTCATTTCCTTGGCATTGAGAGACGCTGATCGCGAAGGTAAAGCGCTCGCACTGCCCAGCTCATCCACTCGCACAATCTCTGCCAGGCGATCCTCGCTGGGGCCCCGTTACGAGCACCTAGCTGTGATGTCCAGGGACGTTGTTCTGGCCCCCGCCCGTAATGACACCGTGCCGATTCAAGAAGTATCTGTCCAGACCGCTTGCCATTGAAGGCATG
>NZ_JBSHMJ010000065.1:0-8544 GCF_053645265.1 Dietzia sp. NPDC055343
AGCTCCTGCTCGATCCGGCTCGCCGTCGCGTGGTCGGCCATGCTGAGCTCCGGGCGGCAGTGGAAGTGACGATAGAGGTCGCGGAGCCACGGGAGGCGGTCCGAGACAGCGGATTCGAGGGTGGCGGGGCTGCTGATGGAGGGCATGGCGTCCAGCTTGCTCCTCACGAGCGGCGAGGTGCACCGGTCGCCGCTCACGCCTCGATCACCCGGTCGGTTGCCCCGAATAGCGGCTCGCAACGCCGGAGCGGCGCTTACGATCCCGAGCAACATCGCTATTCGTGCACGACTGCCGCCAAAAGATCGGATCTGCTTTGACCTCTGCTGTCGCCAACATTGCCGCGTGGACTTTCGTCGCCGAATGCCCGATTCCGGACGATATCGGGCCATTGCTCGTGCAGGGTGAGCAGCCGATCGCCGCATATAAGACGTTCCGCGACTCCGCGATCTTCACCACCAAACGCCTCATCGTGCGGGACGCGCAGGGGCTCACCGGGAAGAAGGTCGAGATCTACTCGCTGCCGTACAACGCGATCAACATGTGGTCGTCCGAGAACGCGGGACGAATGCTCGACTTCAACTCCGAACTCGAGCTCTGGACTCGGGCCGGCCACATCAAGATCAACTTGAACCGAGGCGTCGATATTCGGAAGCTCGACCACCTCATCGCGCATGTCGTCCTCAACGGCTAGGTGTTCTGTCGGATGCGAATGACACACTGCTGACATGACCACGCCATCCGCCCCATCGGCCGAACCCGCCCAGCCTGACGGCACAGTGTGGGGCTGGTGGCCCTCATTCGAGCACTACTCCAGCCCCGGATCGAAACCGTGGGGCATCTCAACCAGCCTTAAGCGCGTCGAGGCCGCCATCGACCGCCACAATGGAAGGCCCAACAAGGCGTGCACGATTGCGCGCCTTGCCTCGACCGGGTGGGTTCTCGCAGCGAAGCGGAGTAGAGGCCACACCGTCGACATGAAGCCTCGCCAGGCCGACAAGTACATCAACGCTCGCGCAGGCGGCGGCTGGGGTAACCAGGGCGAGGTTCCGCCCGCACACGAACTGACCCGCCCGACCGTCGATCTCGACCAGTAGCCGGAAGTGCGCGATTGCCCGCAGAAAAGTTGACCGGCCGCAGGGTCAGGCCGACTTTTTGGCCGGCGTCTTGCGGGCCGTCGACTTCTTCGCCGTTGCCTTCTTCGCCGTTGCCTTCTTCGCCGTTGCCTTCTTGGCCGTGGATTTTGAGCCTGTCGACTTCCTCGCGGCGCCCGAGCCGGAGCTGCCGGAGTCCGAATTGGAGGACGTCGACTTCTTGGCAGTCGACTTCTTCGCCGCGGCCTTTTTGGCGGGCGCCTTCTTCCCGGCAGTCTTCTTGGCTGGGGTCTTCTTCGCCGCGCTACTCCCGCTCTTCTTTCTGGTGGTCTTGTTGGCGGAGCCGGAGTCCTCGTCGTCGTCCTCCTCGTCGTCCTGGTCGTCGGCGTCGTCCGCCTTACCGCCCCGGTCCTTCACACTCGCGCGCAGGGCGGCGAGGAGGTCGGCGACCTCGTCATCCCCGTCGTCGTCGGAGCTCTCCCGCTCCTCCACCGTGAACGCCTCACCACCGGCGGCCTTGGCCTCGATGAGTTCCTTGAGCTGGTTCTGGTAGTCATCCTCGTATTTCTCCGGCTCGAAGTCCGCCGCCATGGTCTCGATGAGCGACGCCGCCATCTTGACCTCCTGCGGCCGTACCTTGGCCTCCTTGTCCAGACCCTCGAGGATCGCCGGGCGGATCTCGTCCGGCCACAGCAGCGTCTGCAGCATCAACACGTCCTTATACACGCGTAGAGCACACAGGCGGGTCCGGTTACGCAGCGTGAACGTGCAGATCGCCAGCCGGTCGGTGGATTCCAGAGCCTCGCGCATGAGGATGTACGCGCGGTTCGAGCGCGACGCCGGTTCCAGGAAATAGGCGTTGTCGAAAGCCACCGGGTCCACCTGATCGGCGGGCACGAACTCGGTGACCTCGATCTCGTGGTTCTGCTCGACGGGCAGGCTGGCCAGGTCCTCCTGGGTGAGGATCACCATCTCGCCCTCGTCGGACTCGTACGCCTTGGCGATGTCGCCGTACTCGACCTCCTCGCCGTTGTCGTCACGCACCCGCTTGTAGCGGATCCGCACGCCGTCGTTCTTGTCGACCTGCCGCGCCCGCAGATCGTGGTCCTCCGTCGCCGCGTAGACCTTGACCGGCACGTTCACCAGGCCGAAGGAGACCTCGCCCTTCCAGATGGATCGCATATAGGGAGTATGCGACAGATGTGGGGGCTCGGCAGCCGGACGCCGGGGCGGTGGCTGAGCGGGGCGGGTAACGGCCCGACCGCTCGGATGCGATGTTCTCAGTGCTCGCTTACCCTCTTACCCAACTCTCATCCGGCGACGCCTACGGAGACTCACATGAAGCCACCCATCAGATCCGCAAGTGTGCTGGGCAGCCTGCTGCTCATTCCCGCCCTGATGCCCGCGGTGACCAGCGCGGCCACGCCTCCCGTCACCACCACCGAGACCTTCGACATCACGTGCGAGGTGACACCCAGTACCTCACTCGTCGACCCACTGACGGTGACGACCGAAGCCGCCATCCAGGTCACGGCCCCTGATCAGGTCGAGGCCGGCGAGGTCTTCACCGTCGACCTCCAGGTGGACGGGGTGACAGTCCCAACGTCGTTCGAGGGCATCAGCGCCACCGACATCTCCCGAATCAAGCTCGACCTCGAAGTTCCAGACAACGCGGAGTTCGTCAGCGCCCAGGTTCTCGATCCGGGCTCCTTCACTGCCGGGGTAACCCCCAGCGTCATCCGAGTCGACGAGAACGGTGTGCCGTCGACCTCCGGTGACTATCTCCGCCTGTCCGGCGGAAACCAGACCATCGGCAACGGCCCCAATGTGTCGCGCCGCGCGCCCGGCGGCATGGCGGCCCGCCCGTCCGACGGCGCCGAGACGACCCTGACCTTCCCGCAGCTGCGACTCGTCTTCCAAGCCGATGAACCGGGTGTCATCGAGCCGGGCATCCGCACCGCCGGCCAAGCCGGCGTGTTCGGCACCGACGAATCGTTCATCAGCCTCCTCGCCCGGGCCAGTGTGCCCATCGTCGGCACGGTGTACGCGCCGGTCACCTGCCAGCCGCGCAGCGCAGTCGACGCACCGATCAACGACGGCGCCCTCAAGACGATCGACGTGGCCGAGCCGGGACCAGTCGACCCCGGCTCGATCATCACCCGCGTCGAAGCGCCGGCCTCCACCGACCTCGGCGAGCCGGCGGCCATCGCAGCACACGTCGGGGTGGCTGAGGACGACGAGAGCGTCACGGGGCTCGACGGTGGAACCGTGCAGTTCTACGCCGATGGCGCGCCCGTCGGAGACCCGCGCCCACTCGTTCGCGGGATCGCGCGCCTGGACATGACCTTCAACGTCGCCGGCACCAAGCTCATCGCCGCCGAATACACCGACGCCGACGGAACCAACGCACCCCTGTCCAGCGTCCACGTCCTCACGGTTGTCGGACCCGAACCCGACCCCACCGACCCGGAAGAACCGGCAGATCCGACTCCGACCGAGCCCACCGGCGGATCACTCTCGTCCATCTTCGGCAGCCTCTCCGCGTCCTGACACTCCCCCACTTCGAAGGAGCTGACCGATGACGACTCGTCGACTCGGTACCGCACTCGCAATCCCCGTCCTCGCCGCCGGGCTACTCACCACCCTCTCCCCTGCCGCGTCCGCGCAAGAGGGAGAAACACGCCAGGTTCCCGTCACGCACTCGTGTGTCGGGGTGCCGTACCCCAATCCTGATGAGGTGCTCCGGGACCCGCCGAGCTGGATACCGAGCTGGATCGCAGACATCCTGCGTCCGCTCATCTCGACCACCACCTACAACACGAGCGAAGTCACAGATACCGTTTCCGTCACCGCCCCAGAACGCGTCGAGCCCGGCACCGAGTTCACCGTCCGCCTACAGCCGGGCGTGATGACCCGAGATCGCGAGGTCTCGCGACTCCACTACGACTTCCGAGTCCCGGCTGGCGCCACCCTCGTCAACTCTCGCGTGGTTCCCGGAACCGCGCAAGGTCTCTCCGGCGTCCCTACCCTGACTCGCATCAATGCAGCCGGCCAGCAGTCGGCGACGGGCGCTTACCTCAGGGTGTCGGCAGGTAACCAGACCGTTCACAATCGGCCGGCGTGGGATCGGACCATCAACAACGGAGGCGGGTGGGGAGAGGCTCTGAGCACCGATGCCAACCGACAGTTCCGACTGCCCGCGATCGAGCTGACCCTGACCGCCGAGGACGGAGCCACCGTGACGACCGGCCTGCGCACCGGGCCTGCGGCGCCCGCGGCCGGGCAGGAAACGAGCATGGGCTTCCTCACCGAGTACAACAGCTACTCTGTGGGCGCGTTCGGGTACAACCTCCAGGCCACCATCGGCCACGCGAACTATTGCTCGGCCACCGGGCTGGGACGCCAGGCGCTGTCAACGACCCGCGTCCACAGCGTCTACCAGACCGCCACCGACGTCGAGGTCCAGCTCGAAGCCCTCACCGGCGACGAGGTGGCCATCACCGCCGAGGTGACGCCCAACCCCGGGCGGGGCACGGTCGAGTTCTACGACGGCGAGGACCTCATCGGTCAGGCCACGGTTGGCGAGGACGGCACCGCTGAACTCGTCTGGCGGTTCCGCGACCGCGGGACGCATCAGATCACGGCTCGGTATGTCGGAGATGCCGAGTACCTTTCGTCCGAGTCGGAGCCGAGGACCGTTGAGGTCACGGTTCCCGGCGAGGTCGTCATCGAACCCGAGCCAGAAGAACCCGTCGACCCGGTCTTCCCTGAGCCGGAGCCCGGGCCTCTCGGAAGCCTCACGGGCAGCCTCGGCAGCTGACTCACCGGACTCGTACCCACGCTTATAGGAGCAACAATTGTCCCGCACACCTTCAAGCGCGCTGAGTGCGCGCCCATCGCCTGACTGGCAGGTTCGAGCCGCCATCGCGCTGACAGCGGCGGTCGTTCTGGTCTTAGGTGTTCTACCCAGCCTTGGAGCGGGCACCGCCAACGCCGGGACGGCCACCCTCGGCAACTTCCGCACCACCATCACGGTCAACCAATCTCAGAGTGACCTCCGGCCCGGCGGTCACGTCCGGTACGACATCACCGCCGCCAACACTCAGGCCAGAGACACTGTCAGTCGACCGGTGTCCTGGTTGCCCGAGGTCAAAACTCCGAACTACACCGCGCTGCTCTTCTACGGAATCGACGCGCCTGCAGGACTGACCTACCGGGCGTCTGGAGGCCAGATCTACTCCCCCGGGAACTGGGAGCAGGGCGGAAACTTTACCGGCGGACTCTCGGCGAATCTCAGCAACATCACGGAGGTCAGTGACCTGGTCAGAAACGTCGCGGATCTCGGGCCCGCGTTTGTACGAGGACAGGATTCCCGCAGTGGTTGGATCTCGTTCAACATCCCCCACGACGCACGAGGCGGAACCAGCTACCGCGCGGGTGCTCGCCTGATGGAGTCTCGAATCTTCCCCTCTCCCTCGGCCCCAGCAACGCGGTCGACAGCCGGTATCGAGTCATTCACGCTCGGCGCGGTCAACTCGCATACGCGCGTTTCGATTCCACCGGCGGTCGCTCGGGTCGGCGAACCGGTCGATCTCTCGGCGACGGTTTCCGCTGCGGCCGGCTCCAACACCCCGGCAGGCACCATGACGTTTGCCGCGGTCGGCCAGAGCCAGACCGCTCCTGTCGTCAACGGTGTCGCCACTACCTCAATGACCTTCGCTACGGCCGGCAACAAGCCGGTTACGGCGACCTTCACGCCTTCGAATACCACCCAATGGCGCGCTTCTACAGCCACTGGAACCGTCCGGGTCGAAGCAGAGGCCACCCAGACAAACCTCGAGTTGGACGCAGTAGAGATCATCTCCGGCGACACGATCTCGGCCACAGCCAACGTCACCCCGGCAGACGCCGAGGGAGCGGTCGAGTTCACCGTCGGCGACCAATCTCAGACCGTGCCGGTTGCGGCCGGGTCCGCGATCGCCGAGTTCACGCTCGACATCCCGGAAAACGCGGCCGTGACCGCGACCTTCATCCCCGCGAACCCGGAGCGATACACCAGCTCAACCGACACCGAGACTGTCACGGTGAGCAGTGAACGAACGGCAACCTCCGTCGCAGTCACGCCGGAGATCTCACGTGTTGGTGAGGACAGCACGCTGCGAGCAACCGTAACCCCGGCTGCTGCCTCCGGAACGGTCACTTTCACCGTCGAAGGTAATGAGTACACGGTCGACGTGATCGACGGAGAGGCGACCGCAGTCCACCAGTTCAACGCCACGGGCGAGGTACCGGTAACTGCGGAGTTCACCCCCGCCGACGCCAATCGATACGCATCCAGCACCGGCCAGGCCATTGCGACCGTCCAGGTGGAAGCCACCGAGACCGACCTCGAGCTTGATGCGGTCAAGATCATCTCCGGAGACACGCTCTCGGTGACCGCGCGGGTCGCTCCGGCAGATGCCGTGGGCGACGTCGAGTTCGTCGTCGACGGTCAGACCCAGACGATTCCACTCGTCGGCGGTGTCGCTACTGCTGAGTTCACGCTCGACGCGCCCACCGACGCGACCTTAACCGCCACCTTCGTGCCGACCAACCCGGACCGGTACACCACCAGCTCGGACACCGAGAGCGTCTCCGTGACCGCCGAGACCACGAAGCTGTCGATCGCGGTGGGCGACGCCGTCGTCCTGGACGAGCCCACGGCGCTGACCGCATCCGTCGCCCCAGCTGGCGCGGAAGGGACCGTCACCTTCACCATCGACGGACACGAGTACGTCGTCGATGTAGTCGACGGTGTGGCCGTTGTCGAGCACACCTTCACCGAGTACGGCGAGTACCCGGCGGCTGCGGTGTTCACACCGAAGGACGCCAATCGGTACTCGTCCAGTGAGGTCGAGACGACCATCGTCATCGACCCGGTGACGGGCTCGCTAGACCTCGGATCGCTCGGATCGATGGGCGGTTCCAGCGACTGGATGGCCACTCTGAACCTCGGCAGTCTCAACGCGCTTGTCGGTAGCACTGGTCAGTTCACCCGCTGACACCGGTGCGATAGCGGTCGACGCCGCCGATCCCGTCCGGGTCGGCGGCGTCGTCCGTTTGTGGCCACATCACCGGCTCCGAGCGGATGACGGTCCCGTCGAAGTCGCCTGAAAAACTGTCCCCATGCCCGCCGACGTCGTGCCACTTTTCGTGGCGGCGTCGGCCGTCATGCGCCGCTCGGCATGGTGATCGATGGCCTGGTGGCGCGGCGGGTTCCCGCGGAGGTCGGGCAGCGGGTGGCCGTGGGGGCGGTGACCGTCGGCGTGCCCAGCCTGCTAGGGCGGGGAGTCGGCGTACTGGTTCCTCACCATCCCCCGCGACGAGCTCGACGGATGGTCGGTCCGCGACTGGCTCGACCTGACCGCGAGATCGACTTGGGTGGTGCGAGCGGGCACGACGGGCTGTCGTACGAACAGCACGCGATCTCTCCACTCTAGGCTCGAGCACTTGGCGCCGCGGACCCCGAACTCGACGGCGTCCTCTACCGATCCAGCTACGGGCCTAAATCCTCGGTCGTGCTGTTTTCGCTGGCTGCAGACGCGTTCGCCACCGCCACGTTCGAATTCGAGCGCCCCTCCAGCACGCCGAACTGCGCGATCTGGTCGTCTCACCCGCCGACAAACTTGGGTTCACGATCGGCTGATCGCTGATCCGGCTTCCCGAGCCGGTCGCCGGCGTCGGACGCAGATGCGAGAGTGGGGCCATGGCTAGCAAGGGGCAAAAGGAATCGGTGGAGGTCGACGGGCAGACCGTGCGCTTCACCCATCCCGACAAGGTGCTCTACGAGACCACCGGCACCACCAAGGCCGAGGTGCTGGAGTACTACCTGGCCGTCGCGCCGCTGCTCATGACATACGCCGGCCGCCGGCCGGTCACCCGCAAGCGCTGGCCCGATGGCACAGACGACAAGTCGTTCTTCGAGAAGAATCTCCCCCAGCACGCGCCCGACTGGGTACCGCGGGTCGCCATCGAGCATTCCTCGCGCACCGTTCGCTACCCGGTGCTCGACTCCCCCGTGACGCTGGCGTGGTTCGCGCAGCAGGCCTCCCTCGAACTGCACGTGCCGCAGTGGACCCTCGAGAACGCCGAGCCCGGGCGCACACGGCGCATCGTCATCGACCTGGACCCCGGCGAGGACGTGGATCTCGACACCACGGCGAAGGTGGCCCTGCGCGTCCGCGACCTCCTCTCCGAGGCCGGGCTGGACGCATTCCCCGTGACCAGCGGCTCCAAGGGCATCCACCTCTACGCCCGCCTGGACCGGGCGGTGACGTCCAAGAGCGCCGCCGCCGTGGCCAAGCAGATCGCGCAGTCATTGGAGAAGCAGACGCCCGACCTGGTCACCGCCACCATGAAGCGCTCGATCCGCTCGGGCAAGGTGTTCGTGGACTGGAGCCAGAACAGCGGCGCC